>JAHEYM010000297.1 GCA_023251595.1 Bacteroidota bacterium | reverse complement strand
AATTGCCGGAAAATCTCATAAGCGAACTTCCAACGCTCGAAGAATTGGAACTGGGTCTATTCGACGAACCAAAACAACTGACAGGAAAATCAAACAAAAATCCGCGTTCTGTGACAAAACCTAAAAAGAAAGCAGTAAAAAAACAGGCTGTAAAAACTATGAAAAAACCGTTAATAAAAGGTACAAACAAAACGAGGAAGAAAATAACTTCAAAAAAGTAAAATAAAATTGATTTTCTGAATTATTATGTTTAGGTTTGACTCCTTATTACACCCTCGATCTTTAGAACCAACAAATTGCTTTATGAACAAACAAGGGTGCCGCTTTTATGTATTAATTTTTTTCAACCTTTTGGTTTTGTCTTCTTACGCTCAGAAATTTTATATACAGGCAGGAATTGGTCATAATATAGGATTATTCCCGAATAAAATAGCCGTAAATTATTGGGAGCCATATTACACATGGGGACCAGTGTTGACAAACTATAATTATGGAGAAGGAAGCTATGGTGGTGGAACATCAATTAATATATCTGCAGGATATAATTTCAACAAATATATCAGCACCGAAATCGGGATTTCAAGAAATTATAGTGGATATTATTCTTGGGACACTTCCTGGACTGAACTGCTTTCTAAATATTTATTTTATTTTGGAGATAGTGTTTATGGCACTGCTAGTAGAGGAAAAGCATTGTCAGCCACTCAGACCAGAATAATTCCTGTTGTGAAATTTCAATTGCACTCGAAAATTGTTTCTCCCTTCATCAAAATTGGGCCTGTAATAAGGATTGGAGGAAATATAAGGAGCATTTATTATTGGAGTGATCCACAGAGTGATGACGGGGGTTCTTACACAACATATTATAAAGGAGGCTTCTCCATTGGTTGTTTTATTGGTCTTGGAGGAGAAATAAGTTTGGGAAATAAATTCGGACTAGTCGCACAAGAAAGCCTCATTATTCAGAATTGGGCTCCCACAAAACAAGTTGATAATCCAACAATTAAATTGGCCTCTTATTCTCACTCCTTTTCCAGTTGGGGTTTCAATATGGGAATTAAATATTATTTCGGTGGAAAAAATGAAGTAAAAGATTCTGTCTTTCATCCTTGCTTTTTATCTGGAGTAGGAATAAATTATTCTTCTTCAACTATTGAGCCGGATGAAATATCCGGAATAGGAATAAAAGGGCCCGCATTTTCGTATACCTTCAGCAAACACGAATTATCCTTCGGTCTCCTATACTGCGAGAATTTGGAAAAATCCATTAAATTGATCGGGATTCAAACCTATTACAAGTTTTATCCATTCGGAGATTTCAGGCTATTAAATGTCTATTTTGAAGACTATTTCATCCATATGCATTATTTTACAAACGATTATTATAGCAATTCCAAAATCGGGTGGCTTTTGTATGGAGATTACTTGTGTCTTGGGCTTAAAATAAATATTATTAACAAATTCGGTCTGTTTGTTGAGGATGGTCCCGGAATTCAAAAAAGAGAATCAGGCGCCTTGAACTACGCTCGTGTTAGCCAACGACCCATGTTAAGATTGGGACTTGAATTCAAATTCAAAAAATAAACTTCAAATCCCAATTCTTTTTCAACAGGTTTGCATCGTTCATAACTTTTTACTACTTTTGCACCTCCTAAATTAAAACCTAACCAAAAACAGCACATGGCATTGAAACAGTACGAAACAGTGTTCATTCTGACCCCTGTTCTTTCCGAAGAACAAGCGAAGGAAGCGGTGACAAAGTACACCGATTTCCTCAAATCCCACGGGGCGGAGATCGTGCATTTAGATAGCTGGGGCTTGAGAAAGCTCGCCTATCCAATTGCAAAAAAAACGACAGGATTCTACAACCTCGTTGAATACAAAGCAACGGGAGAAATTGTGAAACCATTGGAAATCGAGTTCAAGCGTGATGAACGCATCCTCCGCTTTCTGACCGTATCACTAGACAAACACGCAATTGATTATAACGATCGGAAACACAAGGGATTAATTGGCAGAAAGGCTCAGGCTGCCGTTGCTGCTGAAGCACCACAAACCCCTGCTTAATTAATTTTAGGGCGATTCATCAATCGCCCCTATATAAAACAAAAAACAAAAAAAATGGCTACCGATCCACAAATCAGATATCTCAATCCTCCTACCGTCGATGTAATGAGGAAAAAATATTGCCGCTTCAAAAAAAGCGGTATCAAGTACATCGACTATAAAGACGAAAAATTCCTTATGAAGTTCGTTAACGAGCAAGGGAAACTTCTTCCCCGCCGTCTTACCGGTACTTCCCTCAAATACCAGCGCAAAGTGGCGCAGGCAGTGAAACGTGCAAGGCATATTGCTTTGCTTCCTTATGTTGGTGACCTTTTAAAATAAGCTCAAATCATGGATGTAATATTAAAAGACGACGTTAAAAATCTCGGGGCTAAAGACAGTCTCGTGAAAGTACGTCCGGGGTACGCAAGAAATTTCTTGCTCCCAAAAGGTCTCGCAGTTCAGGCAAACGAATCTTCCAAAAAACACCTGGAAGAAACCAATAAACAACGTGCTTATAAACTCGCAAAAGAGCGCAATGCTGCTCAGTTTATCGCCGATCAGTTGAAAGATAAAGTGATCACAATTGGTGCTAAGGTGGGTGAAACCGGCAAGATTTTCGGTTCTGTTACTCCACTTCAAATCTCCGATGCCCTTAAGAAAAGGGGTTTCGACATCGATCGTCGACAGATTTCAATCGAGGAAGATCACATCAAAACCCTTGGCACTTATACCGCCGATGTTGTTGTAAACAAAGATGTGAAGTTCGTTCTGAACTTTGAAGTAGTAGAGGAATAGAGGCAACTCATTCAACCTCCGGGTAAATCCGGAGGCTATTGATCCAAAAATATTACTCGTATCTAAGAGCTTCGATTGGATCGAGGTTGGCTGCTTTTTTGGCAGGGTAAAAACCTGATGCCAGTCCGACGCCAAAACAAAGTGCGATACCGGCAAATATCCAAAGCCAGGGGACGATAAATCCGGTCCCCATCGCCATTCCAATTAAATTTCCACCGATCATGCCAAGGATAATCCCGGAAATTCCACCTAGCTGACAGATTACGATTGCTTCGATCAAAAACTGACGTTTGATTTCTTTGCCCGTCGCCCCAATTGCTTTCCTGACACCTATTTCGCGGGTTCTTTCTGTAACCGAAACGAGCATAATATTCATCAGTCCAATGGCTGCACCGAGGAGTGTGATGAGTCCGATCACCGTTGCAGCGATCGTTATAAAACTCATATTGGAGATCAACATGTTCGCCAGACTATCACTTCTGGTAATTTCGAAATCCGATGCTTCCTTTATCGACAACTTCCGCACGATTCTGAATACACCGGTGGCCTCCCCTATGGCCGGTTCCAGATCTTCCGCCGACTTCAGCATAACTGAAATGGCGTAGCTTGCATTGTTGCTCGCGAAATACTGACGAACATTCAGAAGTGGAAGAATGACCAATTTATCGCCCCCAAACCCCAAAGATGAACCTTTTTCAGCAAGTATCCCGATGACGATGTACTTTCCTTCCCCAACTGAAACTTCTTTACCGATCGGATCTTCGTGTTTAAAAAGGTAATCCGCGACTTCTTTGCCCAAAATAACCTCATGACTACCCATCTCACCCTCGGTGGGCGAAAAGTTTCTCCCTTTGTCGATTGAATACCCAGAAACTGCCAAATAATTGATGTCGCCTCCGAAAACAGTGATATTCGGATTCGTTTTCTGAGATCTGTATTTTAATATTCCGATGCGGGAAGCAATCGTGGACGCAGAAACTATAGCTCCCGGAAACTCAAAATTCTCACAAAATCTTACTGCATCAGAATAGCTGATATGTGGCGATGGCTTTGCGCGTCTGGAACCCGAACCCAGTGTCGCACCGGTTCCACCTTTTCTGATGGAGAATGAATTCGCACCCATGCTGGAGAACTTAGAGTTGATTGAACTCTTCATTGCCTCAATAGCTGTTAAAATACCCACTAAAGCGAAGAGGCCCAGAGCTATAATCAATGCTGTCAGCACAGTTCGTAGCATATTGTCCTTAATGGACTGCAATGCAATCTTAATATTTTCCAGATAACTCATAGATCGGCATCAAAGGTACTAAGCATCCCGCATACTCAACTCCCGAATATGTATTTTTGCAAACCTTCTTTCAACGATTGAAGTCCCATTTACCCGGCGTGAAAAAAATTAATCTCATCTACATCATCTCCAATATCAATAAGGCACTGGCTTTTGAGTGGATCGCGCGCGACCTCGATAAAAACAAATTCAATCTTATTTTTATTATTTTGAATCCTGGGAAATCGCATCTTGAAAGTTTTATTAGGTCCCAAAACATCAAAGTTTATTTTATCAGGTATACTTCCACCCGTCAGTTACCTTCAATTATTTTCAAATTATATAAAATATTTAAAAAAGAAAAAGCGGATATAATTCATTCTCACCTCTTCGCGGCATCACTCGCAGGAATGATTGCGGGGAAATTGGCCGGTGTCAAACGGAGAATATACACACGTCATCACGCCACTTCACATCATATTTATCATCCCAAAATGGTAAAATATGATAGATTGATAAACCGATTTGCGACGGATATTATCGCTATTAGTTTAAATGTTGAAGAAATTTTGTTTGAACGTGAAAATGTTCCTCACGAAAAAGTGCATCTGATTCATCACGGATTTGAATTGGACTCATTTGAAAATCCCGATCTTGAAAAAGTGATATTGCTTCAAAAAAAATACAATTCGGGTCACAGAACTCCGGCTATTGGGGTGATTTCCAGATACACTCACTGGAAAGGAGTTCAATTCACAATTCCGGCGTTTGCCAAACTACTTAAAAATTATCCGGATGCAATCCTGATTCTCGCAAATGGATCCGGAGAATATACAACCGAAATTAGAAAATTGTTGAGTGAATTGCCGGCTGGTTCTTATGTTGAAATGGCTTTTGAAGAAGATTTGTTTTCCCTTTATCAAATATTTGATATTTTTGTACATGTGCCGATTGATTCACACTCAGAAGCATTCGGTCAAACTTATGTTGAAGCATTATCAGCCGGAATTCCTTCAGTGTTCACTTTATCAGGAATTGCGAAGGAGTTTGTGATAGACAAAAAAAACGCACTCGTTGTCCCCTTTCAAAATAGTGAAAGAATATATGAGTCTATGAAAATGTTTATGGAACAACCCGATGTCGCAAAAGAAATAGGAAGTCAGGGGCAGAAGGATGTTAGGAAAATGTTCACCCTCCAGAAGATGCTTAATTCGCTTACGTCGCTCTATGGAAAATAATCAGATGCCGTTTTTCTCGGTTATTATTCCTACATTTAACCGGGCTTATATGATCAGACAGACGCTGGAATCGGTGTTGAATCAAAGTTATCCGGGCTTTGAAATTATTGTTGTTGATGATGGGAGTACAGATAACACCGAAGACGTTGTGCGAAAGCTTGATGATCCCACGATTCATTATTACAAAAAAAAACAT
>JAHEYM010000296.1 GCA_023251595.1 Bacteroidota bacterium | reverse complement strand
TATATTCATGTAAAGGATGGAAGATATTCTTTACAAGGAACTCTATATCCATGTAACGGATGGTAGATATTCTTAACAAGGAACTCTATATCCATGTAACGGATGGAAGATATTCTTTACAAGGAACTCTATATACATGTAACGGATGGAAGATATTCTTTACAAGGAACTCTATATCCATGTAACGGATGGTAGATATTCTTAACAAGGAACTCTATATCCATGTAACTTATGGAAGGTATTCTTTACAACGATCTCTATATCCATGTAACGGATGGAAGATATTCTTAACAAGGATCTCTATATCCATGTAACGGATGGAAGGTATTCTTAAATCTCAATGTCGCTTATGGTTTGTTTTGGCAATTGAACTTTATAAAGTAATAATTGCGCCTTCAAATAAGATCGGATTCGAACCGAATTTCTCTTTTTCTGACGTTTTTTTGTGTTGCGAACAAGCTTTTTCTCCCTTTTTTTTCGTGAAACTTCCTGTATTTGGGTCTTTTTGGCAAACAAACGATGAAAATAATTGGACTGATTTTCAGCGTATTACATCCGAATATGCATATTTATGAAAAATATTTCACTACCCCGTTAAACATTTAGCCAAAAAAGTACTCAAACTAGTATGGAACACATCAAAAAAATATTTCACTTCCCCATTAAACAATTCACAGAAAAAAGTATCTAACTGATATAAACCTTATCCAAACAAGTCGTTGCGTGCAACGCCTCTACAATCAGGCCTATCGAATAAACCTCTACGCTCTATCTATTGAATGCAAGTACAAACGCGATTTTGCGCCGATGCAGGTAGTTGGAGCGTAAGAAAATACGAAAGTTACTCCGCAAGCGAGTTTCCCGGGTTTGAGCCCTTGTATGATAGTAAAAATCCGGTGAGAGGGTAACCAGTCCTCATTTAATAAAATGAAGAAAAGTAAATTAAATTTAAACGAGTTAGACGTACCCGGAAAGTTGGTACTTGCTGACACAATCGATGGTAAACTGACAGATAATGTCAATTTTGCCGGTTCCGAAGAATTGCTGACAGAGCTTCGCGGTAATGCCAGCGCAACCAGACGGGCGTATGAAGAATCCCGTCTCGGTGGTTTGGATCGCATGCTTGCGCTCCGGACATCTGAAAAGAGATTAGATCTGAACCTTAATCAGATTTCTCTTTTCGTTTCTTCACGTGCAGCCGGCGATGCCGACAAAATCCTCAGTGCAGGCTTGATGCCCTCACTTCAAACCACGCCGATGCGTGGTAAACAAGTGTATCAGGTCGCTGCCGGTCCACACCCGGGCACTGCACTTCTTGTAACTCCGAAAATGGCCATTAATACGGTCAGAATCTGGGAAGAGTGTACGGATGAGGTACCCGGTGCAACAAGTGTATGGAAAGTGGTTGCTGAAACAACCCTTTCAAAAGTTGTCGTAAACTCACACAAAAGAGGTGACATCGTTTGGTATCGTTACCAAACGATCTCCAGAGACGGAAGATCGGAATATTCTGATCCGGTCTCTGTCATGATTCTTTAGCGCCCCGTTGCCCCCACCTAACCTCCCCCAAAAGGGGGAGGAATATAAAGGTTAGGAAGGGGTGAGGTTATCGCGGACCTCCTGAGATTTATTCTCTATTAAACCCCGTTTTGCAAATTGCAGGACGGGGTTTTTTAATGAGGTGAGAAAATACATATTATAATAAATATCTTTACAAGTTGAAGGAACGATATTATATCACAATTCACACAAATAATTATTTCTTATGGCGGGGAAAAAATCGAAATTAGCTGTTATTAAAACAAAACCAACTTCTTCGAGTGTGGTTGATTTTATCAATAATATTACGAATGAACAAAAGCGTAAAGATAGTTTTGTTCTTTTGGAAATGATGAAAAAAGCAACAGGTGAAGAACCCATATTATGGAGCAACTCAATTATCGGTTTCGGAATAAAAAGATTTAAAAGTCCCGCGACGGGTAGGGAAGTTGATTGGTTGAAGATAGGTTTCGCTCCCCGAAAAACGAATTTATCGGTATACATCAGCGTGGGTATTCAGGAGCATGTAGCAGCGCTTCAAAAACTCGGCAAACATAAGACCGGCGTCGGTTGTCTGTATATAAATAAATTGGACGATATCGATGTGAAAGTGCTGAAGGAAATGATTGATACGTCTGTGAGTCGAAAATAGAGGAATTATAACAAATATTTTCTTGAGAATTGCGTTATGCGGCATGAAGAAACCTGCATAAATAAGTACAATGCAAATTCACCAACCGAGAATTCGTAAACGAATATTCTATGTGCCAGGACTTATCAGTTTGGTGTTGTTACCCGTATTTTGTTATTGTTATATATACAGACTAAAGCCGCGAACTAATCTTAAAACTATGGTAGTAGCCGTGCCTGAGAATGCCGAACGTTTAGCCCGCTTTGGCAAGTCAGATTTTTGGGTTTGTCCGAAGAGAGATTATGAGGATTTAAACATTACCGGCGACAATATCGACGATCGAATAAAACTTCGGTATGGTCAGCTCGAAATTCAACAAATTTTTGCGCAGAAAGACACCACCAAGGGTGTGCACTTTCATTTCGGGGACAAATCTAAATATTGGGCACTTGTAAGAGCGCTCGACATTTGCAAAAGGGAGAAGGCACAATTTTACATGCTAAAAGACAATGATCTATGGGTACCTTATACCGTTCCCTACGTGCCGGTAAAAGATACGCTTCGGAAAATAAAACCAATCTATTTGTAGGAGAAATTAAATAATAAAACTTTTTTTGTCGCACAGCTATCCCTTTTTTATACTGATAAATTTGTACAAATTCGGCCTCACCCTCGGTCCCTCTCCCACCTTGCCTGCATTGCGTTTCGGCAGGCGGGCGGGAGAGGGAAGTCGAACTCCCTTCTCTTTTCTCCTCCCCATTTGGGGGATGTTGGGTGGGGTGGAGAAGAGTCGGGGATGAGGACAGAGTTAGCAAAAAGCTAAAATGGTTCGCTCAATTTCTTCGGCTTCAAATTTAACTTGCTCATTTCTAAATCTGATAATCTTTAATCCTAATGCTTTTAATTTATTTTCCCGTTTAATATCTTTTTCCTTCGCTGTCTCCAAATCATGTACATCACCATCGAGTTCAATAATGAGTTGCAATTTGTGACAATAAAAATCGACGATAAATCTATCAATCGGGTGTTGACGTCTGAATTTCAAGTGGGCCAAATTCCTGTCACGTAAAATTTTCCATAATAGTTTTTCTGCTTCGGTTTGAGATTTTCTCAAATCCTGAGCATTTTTGAATATCTGTGATGAAGCTTCGTGGTGAAATGGTCTTTTTTTCATTTACTAGGAAGTTTTTGGCCTCACCCTCGGTCCCTCTCCCACGGGAGAGGGAAGTTGGACTCCCTTCTCCCGTGGGAGAAGGGTCGGGGATGAGGACGGAGTCAGCACAAATTTAAGAGAAGTAGTAACATGGTCGGGGATGGAGCTGACTCACATCCGTTCCGGCACTTCAATTCCCAACAAAGCGAGGGCATGTTTTATTTGTGCGGCAGCAGATTCTGCAAGCTGTAAACGAAAAACGGAACGGGGAATATCGGCGACATCTGCAATCGGGCATTCGTGGTAAAACTGATTGAAGGATTTTGCAAGATCGTAAGCGTAAGCTGCAATCAGCGCGGGACTCAGATTCGTCGCCGCATCGCAGGTGGCGCGTTTATAATCATATAACATTTTAATTAATGCCTTTTCTTTTTCTTCAATCGTTTTCTCGGAATTTACATTTACAGTTCTGAAAAGTTGTAAAGCATCGGTTGTTCCTGCTTTTCTCAATACTGAAGAAATTCGGGCGTATGTATATTGAATAAATGTTCCGGTGTTGCCATTAAAGTCGATTGATTCGGATGGATTAAAAAGCATTGTTTTCTGGGGATCGACTTTCAATATATAATATTTCAAAGCACTCATTCCGAGTTTGGTGAAAAGTTCGTTTGCTTCAGTTTCAGAAAACTCAGAAATCTTTCCTGCTTCCGTTGTGGTTTCTTTTGCTGTAGTGAACATTTCGTCCATCAACTCATCGGCATCGACAACAGTTCCTTCACGCGATTTCATTTTACCTGAAGGTAAATTCACCATACCATAAGAGAGATGAAAAATACGATCGTACCAGGTCTTTCCTAATTTCTTTAAGATCGCTTTTAATACCTTGAAATGATGATCCTGTTCGTTCCCGACTATATATATAGATTTGTCGAGATCGTATTGCTGAAACTTGAGATCTGCTGTGCCGAGATCCTGTGTTATATATACAGATGTACCATCCGATCGCAGCAATACTTTATCTTCAAATCCCTCTTCACCCAAATCCGCCCAAACTGAACCATCTTCTTTCTGATATAATGTATCTGCTTTCAGACCTTCTTTCACCAAATTCTTACCCAGTAAATAGGTCTCGGATTCATAATAATATTGATCGAAGTCAACACCCAATCTTTTGTATGAAATATCAAACCCTTCATACACCCAACCATTCATCATTTTCCATAGCGCGATGGTTTCTGCATCGCCGGCTTCCCATTTTCTGAGCATTGACTGTGCTTCCAGCATAATCGGAGCCGTGTTCTTCGCTTCTTTTTCATCCAGCCCACCGGCAATCAACTTACCTACTTCATCTTTATATTGCTGATCGAACTTCACATAATATTTACCCACCAGATGATCTCCCTTCATGCCCGAAGATTGTGGCGTTTCGCCATTCCCAAAGAGTTTCCAAGCAATCATCGACTTACATATATGAATTCCGCGATCGTTGATGAGGTTGGCTTTAACTACTTTATGTCCCGCGGAGATTAGTATTTCGGAGACCGCGTACCCCAATAGGATGTTACGGATATGACCAAGATGTAAAGGTTTGTTGGTGTTGGGGGATGAATATTCTACCATAACCGTACGAGGCGAATCAGCGATCCAGACAGGCACCCGACCTACGCGGATGGCATCGTAAGTATGCAGAAAAGTCTTCATCCACACAGAAGAAGAGATGCTGAGATTGAGAAAACCCTTGATAACATTGAATCCGGATACGATGCCGGAGTGCTTAACTAAGTACTCTCCTATTTCAGTTCCGGTTACTTCGGGCGATTTCTTTGAGAAACGGGTGAAGGCGAATACGACGATGGTGAGATCGCCTTCGTGAGGTGGAGTGGTAGCCTGCAGCTTAACGTCGTCGTTTATTTTAACTTCATATAATGCCAGTAGGCCTTCATTGACACTATTTCTGATTTGTTCTTCTATAGTCATATATTTTTAGGAGTATTTAGAGTTGAAAATTAGAACGCTGATGACACGGATTGGGCTGATAAAAACGGATTTAATCTGTGAGTATATAAAAATATAAGCAAAATATTATCATATTTAATCAGCTTAATCAGCGTTATCTGCGTTCCCTTTTAAAAACTCTTAGTTCACCAATTGACTCACCACTTTTTGCAAGATCTCGAATGTATTTTCCGCCATCAGATTTTCTTTATCGAGTGTTGGATTTACTTCTGC
>JAHEYM010000295.1 GCA_023251595.1 Bacteroidota bacterium | reverse complement strand
CGCACCGGCCTTCGAATTCATCGCCACCATTGGAATTAATGCAGTACTCATCGCTGTCGCCAAAAGTAGTGTGACCGGCAGTTCTCTCGCACCATAACGGAAAACTGCGAAGGAAGCGGAGTCGAAATTTCTCGAGATAATAATTCCGTTTACATAGTCGATGGAACCGCTGAGCAACGTGGTGAGCATAAGCGGTGCCGAGAATAATAATAGCTGTTTGAAAATAATCGTGTTGAAGGTAATGGTTGAAAATTTCCCCACAAGAAACAGAAGAATAATGAATTTTATAAGATTCATTCCTATCAGACTCCATAATGCATATTCGAGCGGATAACCAAGAAAAATGGGAATGGTAATGGCTAACATTTGTGTGAAAAACACAGTCGTTCCGTAGATAAGTATCTGAATGTTTTTTTGGTGAAGTAATAATATATATTCTATAAGATAAGAGGGAGAACTGAACAGAATAAAAAGCAAAACAAGATTTCGCATCGGCAACGATTTTCCGGGACGCAGCCAGTTACAGACTGAATCTCCGAAGAGCGCAAAAAATGCAACCGAGATTACGGTGAGCATCATACTAAGACAAAATGTATTGAAGATGAATGAAGAATCCGTTTTTATTTCCGACGCTTCTTTGGTTTTAAATAATGCAAGCATGCCATTGATAATTCCGGAAACCCAGAAAAAATTCACCGCACCGCCGATAAATATAAAAGTTTCATAATCTCCGATTTGAGAAACATTCAGCTGACTTTTTGTGAGGAGAATTCCTGTCATGAATGTTGCAGAAAATCTGATCAGTTGAAAAATCTGCAAACTATTTACATTTGTAATCAGTCTCATCCGGGTCAGTCTTTCATGAATCTGATCCGAAGAGAATTTCCCACTACGATCACGTCAGAAAATGCCATCGAAAGCGCTTAAATCATTGGTGAAAGGAAACCCGCCGCGGCAAATGGAATTGCAATTATATTATAAAAGAATGCCCAAAAAAGATTTTGACGGATGGTTCGCATCGTTTGTTTACTTATAGCAATCATTTCCGGAATTGCCTGAAGTCCTTGTTTGTTCAGTAAAATTATTTGTGCAGACTGTATTGCAATTTGCGTTGATCCACTGATGGAAATTCCGACCGTTGCTTTGGTAAGTGCCGGAGCATCATTAATTCCATCGCCTGCCATCGCGACTGCACCGTTTATTGCGAGCTCGGTTATTTTTTCAATTTTTTGTGAAGGTGTCTGATTGGAATAAACTTCTGTAATTCCAAGTTTATCGGCAACGATTCTGCATCGTTGTTCCGTATCTCCACTCAGCATCACGGTATGAATTCCTGATTTTTTTAATTCGGCGATCATTTCTTTCGCGCCGGTTTTTATTTCATCTTCAATATCAATCATCGACAAAAGTATGTTGTTCTTCGTCATATATAATTGATGGGCATTATCTGAGGACAAATCTTTCGCAATCTGAAAGGAACCGATCCTATATATATTGTTACGGGAGTCGGTTGCCTTCATCCCCAGACCTTTTTCTTCTTCAAATTGTGTAAAAGAAGAAGCATCTGTAAAGTGCGCAAAGTCTTTGCAGGCTTCAGTCATAGACACTGCAATCGGGTGCGAAGATCTGCTTTCTATATGATATATGATTGAACGGATAATATTTTCATCCTCACCTACCGATATAATTTTATTGATCAAAAAATTACCTGTTGTGAGGGTGCCGGTTTTGTCGAGCACAATTGTTTTAATTTTCTCGAGATTTTCGAGGGTATCTCCACCCTTCACCAAAATCCCTTTTCTTGCCGCTTTACCTAACCCAACCATGAGTGCTGTGGGTGTTGCGAGACCCATCGCGCAGGGACAGGAGATCACAAGTACAGCAATACTATTCATCAATGATGTTTTGAACGCAATTCCGATGAGGAGCCAGGAAATCAATAAAGTTCCAAGTGAAATCAGAATAACGATCGGAACAAAAATAGCTGAAACTCTATCGCCGATTCTTTGAATTTTCGGTTTCGCTGCCTGTGCATCTTTCACGAGACGGATAATCTGTGAGAGCGTAGTTTCTTCGCCGATATTTTCTGCTTTCATTACGAATCCACCGGTCTCGAGAATCGTTCCACCGATTAATAAATCGCCCGATTTTTTTTCAACCGGAAGACTTTCACCCGAAATCATAGATTCATCGATAGCACCTTCTCCTTTTACAATCTTACCATCGACCGGAATTTTATCTCCTCTGTTTACGAGCAGAAAATCGCCTTTGTTAATATTCTCAACTGCCGTGAGCGTAAATTGATTTTTTTCAGGATCACCGATCATCAATTTCGCGGTGTGAGGTTGCATTGATTTTAATTCTTTGATGGCAATTGTTGTGCGTTTTACTGCGCGATGTTCAATCAGATTTCCTAGCAATACCAAGGTAATGATCGTTGCACCTGTTTCATAAAAAAGATAATGATGCATATCCTGTGTGCTGTCAGGGTGGATCATAAAAGTCCCTGCAAGACTATATATAAATGCAGAAAATGACCCGATACATATAAGAACGTCCATATTCGGCATCAATGAAATAACAGATGCAATTGCGCTTCTCCCGAAATGAATACCTCCGATAATCATCACAGGAAGACAAAGCATCAATTGAACCATCGGGTTCATAAGAAAATGGATATGCACTACCATTGGAATTAAAAGCGGGATGGTGAAAATCAGTGAAATCAAAAAACGCAGCTCTGTTTTCGAGAGATCAGAATGGTCGTGCCCGTGCGAAGTCGACGAATCCTCTGAATGTTTTTTCTCTCCTTCCGACGAAATTACGGTGTATCCTATTTTATGGATACTTTTTTCTATCGGATCGAGCGTGACTGAAGAGTCGATGTCGAATTTGGCTTCACCCGAAATAAAATCTACATATATATTCGTGCCACCGTATTTTCGGATAACCTGAGAAATGTTCATCGAGCACGCAGTGCAGCTCATCCCTTCTACTTTCCACCTGATTTGTTTTTCCAAAAAAAATTAGCGTTATATAATGATATATTTTATTCAGAAGACCTTTCCTCACTTCTTTACACCGTGCCCCCTGTATCCCCCAAAGGGGGACTCCCTGGTTTACATCTGTGCAAAGTTAGTTCTTTTGATTTTGGATTTTGGAGAAAGCCCTAAATTCAGTACCTTCGCACCTCGTTCATTACATGGTGGCTGTAGTTCAGTTGGTTAGAACATCAGATTGTGGTTCTGAGGGTCGTGGGTTCGAGCCCCATCAGCCACCCGGCGTAGAGACGTTGCATGCAATGTCTCTACAAAATGATTATGAAAACAATCTTTTCAAAAGATATTTACGAAGAACTGGTTCATCGAACGGAAGCATTAAATCCGAAGTCAAAGGCGGTTTGGGGGAAAATGGATGTTGCGCAGATGTTGGCACATTTGAACAATAGTCTGGATAATCCGCTGGGAAAGAAACCATTCAGAGACGAAAGCAACTGGATTCTTCGAAATGTTTTTAAAAGTTTTGTGTTGAAAGATGCACCGATTCGGAAAAATGCGCCGACTGCAAAATCGTTTAAGGTTGTTGATCCAAAGATTTTTGATTCTGAGAGGAAGAAACTTCTTGAAAATCTGAAAGATGCGCACGACAGAGGTCTTCATGGAACTTACTTGCCACATGTATCATTCGGGGTGTTGACTCCGGAAGAGTGGGGCGGACTCTTCTATCGTCACACCAATCACCATCTTTCGCAGTTCGGAGTCTGATTATTTACTTTCCTTTTTTTGGTAATCTTCCCAACTGATTCTCGTAAAAGCATCGGTGGCAAAGTATTTCAGGATGATGATGAGAATTTCAGGGGTTTGATAGCCTGGCAAGGGTTGAATCAGATTTGCTCTCTCGTTAAGAAAAACCGTTGTCGGATATTGCAATTTGCCATTCAACAGAAAAACCGCAAGTTCATTGGCTCTCGATTCAGGTTTGTAGGTGTATGTTTTTCCTTGATAGGTATATGTGTCGTGACTTTCGGCATTGAACTTCACGCAATAATAATTCTTGTTCATGTAATCGATAATCGTTGAATCGGTGAAGGTTGAAGCATCCATTTTCTTGCACCAGCCGCACCAGTCGGTGTAGAAATCGATGTAAATCTTTTTGGGTGAAATTTGTGTCGCCTGCACGGCAGCCTGAAAGTCAATCCAGCGAATTTCTTCCTGAGCTATACCAATCATGCCGATGAGGCTGAATAGGATTGTTAATTTGATATTTTGGTATGCTTTCATTTTTTTTTGATTACCTGTTGTCCATATCTATAATTGTCCGTACGTTTGGCGTGAACATTAGGGCAAATATAGGAATACTAAACTAAAATTATGGAAACACCAACAGTAAAAGAAGGACACCCAAGAGGTCTTTATCTTTTGTTTTTCACGGAGATGGCAGAGCGTTTCAGCTACTATGGAATGCGTGCCATTTTCATTTTATTCATGACGAAGGCCCTGTTTATGGACAAGGCACTGGCGTCGAACATTTACGGAAGTTATACCGGCTTGGTATACCTTACACCGCTTTTGGGAGGATATATTGCCGATCGCTATTGGGGAAATCGCCGAAGTATTCTTGTTGGTGGCTTGTTGATGGCATTGGGTCAATTCCTGATGTTCTTTAGCGGAAGTTTAGTGACCGATGGAGTTCAAAGTGCATCGGCGCTCTCAATGATGTGGATAGGTCTGACTGCTTTAATTATCGGGAACGGTTTCTTCAAACCAAATATCTCAACGATGGTCGGACAACTTTATCCAAAGGGAGATAGCAGAATAGACGGCGCTTTCACAATTTTCTATATGGGAATTAATCTTGGCGCTTTTTTCTCTCCATTAATTTGTGGAACGCTCGCTCAACCGCACGATGGAACAATTCATGATTTCAGATGGGGATTTCTTGCTGCTGCCATCGGAATGGTTCTCAGTACTATTTCGTTTGAATTATTAAAAAATAAACATCTCAGAACACCTGATGGCAAACCGGTGGGAATGCCAAACGCGAAAATGGATTTAAAAACGGGTGTGACGATACTTGGTTCGATCGCATTGATTTTTGGTCTTCTGAACTGGAAGAAAATCATTGCTTTTTTTGCCGGCGGTGAAGATGTTCTTAAAGATCCTGAAAATTCATGGTCTAAAATTGCAGGTTTTGATATTATCATGGCTTTAACGCTTGCTGCACTTCTCGCGATGGCGGTTATTATTTTTACGGATAAATCGTTATTAAAAGAAGAGAAACAGAGGATATCGGTCATATTTATATTAATTCTATTCGTTATATTCTTCTGGTCATGTTTTGAACAGGCAGGAGCTTCGCTAACATTGTTTGCAGATGCTCAGGTGAAACGGGATATTGCCATTCACATTCCGGGATATGTTATTCTGATTTTTGAAATGGCTTTGGCTTATTTTCTTATCAAGGCACTCGGATGGTTTTTTGAGTGGAAAAAGAATATGCAATATGTTATTTCAGGAATTGTCATTGCAGGACTTGTGGTTTTATTTTTTCTTAAATATA
>JAHEYM010000294.1 GCA_023251595.1 Bacteroidota bacterium | reverse complement strand
AAAATAAAATTCGGGAAAGAAGCCTATATGCATTTGCATTTATGGAACGCAGAAAACAGAACAAAGGGATTTGGCACAAAACTTTTAAAAATGACCTTGCCTTTTTTCTTCGAGAATCTTCACCTCAAAAAATTATATTGCGAACCTTATGCATTAAATCCTGCGCCGAATAAAACCTTGGAGAATATCGGTTTTGAATTTGAAAAAGAATATATAACAATTCCGGGTTCGCTTAATTTTGAACAACCGGTAAAGCGATGGGTAATGGGTTTAGAGAAGTACAAAGATGTAGTCTTAAGAAGCGAGTCAGAGAAAGTATTGGCAAAAGTCTGATGAAATTCATAACTATATATAAATTTGAGATGAAATCGATGATGAAATTTGCAATTCTATTTTGTTCAGGATTTATTCTTGGAGGTTGCGGTGGAAGCACACCAAGTGACAAGGCAGAGCAGAATAATAAGCTCTCTGAACAGACCGATAAGGGTTTGAAGGAAAAAGAAGTAGCTGATAATAGTATTAAATCAGTCAAAATTGATAAGCTTTTATGGACAGCTGAAAATCTGAATGTAACTACTTTTAGAAATGGCGAAACAATTCCAGAGTCCAAGACTGCAGAAGAGTGGAAGATAGCCGCTAAAGAAAAAAAAGCATGTTATTCCTCCTATGCGAACAAAGAAGAAAATGGAATATCATTTGGAAAGCTCTATAACTGGTATGCGGTAAACGACAAACGCGGTCTGGCACCAAAAGGCTGGCATATCCCTTCCGATGAAGAATTAACAGGACTGATTTCTATTTCCGGGGGAAAAGACGTTGCCGGGGGAAAATTGAAAGAAGCAGGTACTTTACATTGGATTACTCCGAACAATGGAGCGGACAACAGTTCTAACTTCACCGCTTTACCCGGTGGGTATCGTGGAGCGGATGGCACCTTTAATAATATAACGAAAGCCGCTGGTTTTTGGTCAGTCAAAGAATTCGACGCTCAAAATGCGTGGAGGATATCCCTTCAGAACGAAACTTCAAGTGTTGACCACAGTATCAGGGACAAGGCGTTTGGCTTTAGTGTCAGATGTGTTAAAGATTAAACAGAATATATTTATATATATTCACTCATATCTCAGCGCATCGATAGGATTTAAATTCGCTGCTTTTCGTGCCGGATACCAACCGAAGAATATTCCTACAATTGCTGCAAAAATAAAGGATAAAAGTATAGAAAATACGGTTATCGTGATAGGCCATCCCCCGAAGCGTGCAATCAATTCCAATACTAAGATTCCCAGCGCAATTCCAATTAATCCGCCCATAAAACTAATAAAAACTGATTCGATCATAAACTGAATCAAAACGTCGCGGCTTCTTGCACCCACTGCAAGACGAATTCCTATTTCGCGTGTTCGTTCGGTCACGGAAACGAGCATAATATTCATAATGCCAATGCCGCCAACGATCAACGAAATTCCGGCTATACTCGCTAATAAAATTGTCATTACTTTCGAAACAGATCCGAAAATATTGCTTATATCAGATTGAGTTCGTACAGTGAAATCATTATCCTGATCAGGAGTAAGTTTGTGTCTTTGACGTATCAGTTCAGTAATTTCATTTTTAGCATTTTCAATCAAATCTTCTGACTTCGCAGACGAAATAATCATATTTACATTCGTTGTTGAAAGCATTCTTTTTTGGACAGTTGAAAAGGGTGCAACGATTACATCATCCTGATCCTGACCGAAAGCATTCTGTCCCTTTTTTTCAAGCATACCAATAATTTTAAATGGTATACGATTAATACGGATTACCTGTCCGACAGGATCCACATTCTCTCCAAAAAGATTTAGGACAACAGTTTGCCCAACGACGCAAACTTTAGCAGCAGAACGATCATCGCTCTCCGAAAAACCTATTCCGATCTGGATATTAAGATTACGTATAGAAAAATAGTCGTTAAATACGCCCATTACCATTGTTCTCCAGTTTTGAGAACCGGAAATTATCTGAGATCCTTTTTGTACAACCGGAGATACGAACATCACATTTTCACATCTTTCTGAAATTGCCTCTGCATCTTCTCTTTTAAGGGATTGGGATGAACCGGCCTCGAGGCGGACGCCTCCCTGCGAAATCGTACCAGGTGTTACCATTACCGTGTTTGTACCCAAACTTGATATTGAAGCCTGAATATTTTCTTTTGATCCTTCACCAATTCCGAGCATCGCAATGACGGAAGCCACTCCGATAATAATTCCGAGCATTGTGAGGAAAGTACGGAGTTTATTTTTGCCGAGTGAACGGGATGAAGCCTTTAATATATTTCCAATTCTCATATAGAATTCCCTGTCGTTAATTCTGATATTTTTTTAATTCTGCAGAAGCTTGTTTTCTTTCTTTCACTGAAGTATTCGTTATAATTCTCCCGTCTTTAAAAACTATATTACTTCCTGCAAATTGCGAAATATCCGGTTCGTGAGTAACCATGACAATTGTAATTCCATTTTCATTTAATTTCTGAAATATTTCCATGATCTCATAACTTGTACGCGAATCAAGATTGCCCGTAGGTTCATCGGCCATAATCACGATCGGTTCATTTACGAGTGCACGGGCAATCGCAACCCGTTGCTGTTGCCCGCCTGAAAGTTGATTTGGAAGTGAGGAAGTCCGTTCGGCAAGTCCAACTGATTTTAATGCATTATAAGCGCGTTCTCTTCTTTCTTTATTACTTATTGAATTATTATATAGCAGAGGCAGTTCAACATTTTCTATGGCAGAAGTTCTCGGAAGAATATTAAATGACTGAAAGATAAAACCAATTTTCTTGTTTCGTAAATCTGCGAGTTGATCTTTGTTGAGTAAATTTACATTTGCTTTTTCCAGAAAATATTCACCTTTAGAGGGTCGATCCAAACATCCTATAATGTTCATAAAAGTTGATTTGCCAGAGCCACTTGCGCCCATAATTGCAACGAACTCTCCTTTTTTTATTTCAACTGAAATTCCCTTCAGAGCCCGAACTTCAATTTCGCCCATTTTATATATTTTGATTATATTTTGTACTTCTATGAGCGTTTCCATCAGTGGATTACATTCTCCTTGGTCTGGCCATATTTGGCATGAATGGGTTTTTTGTCGAAGCGTTATTGTCTTCCTTCATCATACCTGTCACCACTTCTTCCTGTTCTTTTAATTCTCCGGTAACTTCGGCAAATCCACTATCCATCAATCCTAATTTTACTTTACATGGTATAATGGCCCCCCCTTTTTTGACCCAAAGAAAGGCGAATTTTCCCGGGACAAGATTCATTGTCTGATTGGTTTTAAGCTTTTTTTTAATTGAATCAGGAATTATGGAAATAGTATCTATATATTCGGTTGGTGGATTAAACCGCAATGCATTGATCGGAACTTTCAACACATTTTTATGTTCATCCACTTTTACTTTAATATTAGCCGTAAGTCCTGGTAAGAGTTTTAAATCAGGGTTGGCAATATCAATAATTACAGTATAATTCACGACATTCTGTATTACATTTGGCTGCAAACGAACTTGTTTTATGATCCCTGAAAATAATTCGTCAGGATATGCATCAACTGAAAAAGTCGCATTCTGTCCTGCTTTTATTTGTCCGATATCCGCTTCATCGATGTTTGCATAAACCTGCATTTTTGTGAGGTCATTTGCTATTGTGAATAGTGTCGGTGCGTTGAAACTTGAAACGACAGTTTGCCCGACATCAACATTTCTCGAAATCACAACACCACTAATTGGTGCCTGAATCGTTGCATATTGTAAATTGATTTTTGCTCTTGTTAATTGTGCCTGCGCAGATTTCAATGTGCTTTGTGCACTTTCATAGTTTGTGACCGCCAGATCATAATCTGATTTTGCAACCGTATTACTATCGAACAATTTTTTTGCACGGTCAAGTTCAGATTTCATCTGATTGAGAAGAACATTTGCTTTTTCGACGGAAGCTTGTGCATCATCGCGTGTCGGTGCAAGAAATGTGGTATCTAACAGAGCAATAATTTGCCCTTGGTAGACTATTGAGTTGAAATCTGCAAAAAGTTTTGAGATGGTTCCGGAAACCTGGGTACCAACCTGAACCGTGGTTAGTGCATTTATTGAGCCTGTTGCAGTGACAAGAATCTTAATATCACCCCTTTCAACACGGTATGTTTTCCACAAAAAAGTTTTTTCATCTGTTTTAAAGAAATAGAAATAGACTCCGGTCGCAATTGCAATTAACAGAGCGGATAACAGTATTATATTTTTTGTTTTCACCGGATTCCAAAAATCTTTTTTTAAGCACTTCGTTGCCGGTAAAATAACAAAACATTTGTATCAATTAACATGCGACTGATCATCAATTTAAGTGATTATAGTCATATGAGACTATATTGAAAAATGTTTATTTTGCTACTATCGCATAATCGAAAAATATTAATCTAGCTATCGTTTTTGGTTATGGGAATGAATGTCCGGAACCTAAGGAGAGACGGAAGGATAATTTAACTTTTATCAAGTTACAAAACCGATTTTAAATTGATACTCATTTATAAGTAGTTTGAATTAATTTTACAACAGGCGGAATTTTATGTTTGAGTATTTTGAAAAATGATCTGTTTTTCTGTTTATTCGTATTTTCCATCCGTGTCAGAAAGTTCTGATTTGTTAATCCCTTTCTTTTTCTTATAAATGACTCTAAAGAATTATTCAGTATATGGTGATCGTGCCACCCACCGATTTTTACAGAAATTAATTTCAATTTATTCTCTAATTTTGAAACCTTTGTTTTCCCGTTTAGTGAATCGTATAGAGAAACCAATGCGGTGATTGTTTTCATGTGAATGCTTATTTTATGAATAATTTTCGAATTGTAACTTTCTGCAATCAATTTATTGATCACGAGACATTCTTTCTTCATAATAGTTTTACATCGTTTGTCAATCAGCATATTGTTAGTATGTTTGCACAGGGCTTCAACTTCCGGCTCCTTCAAATACCTGAGTTTGAAACGATGTGCTTTCTTATGAAATATATTTAAATAATTCTTCTCTTTTACTTTCAAAAAATGCAGATACTTTATTTTAATTGGTTGTTGTAATTTGAATGCTTTAAGACAATTGCCAATAACCTGTATGTCCCTTATTTTTCCGGCACTTTTGAATAGTTTGTTTAATTCAATATGATTATTGTTTTTTTTCTTTTTGTGGTGAAATGTGGCTATCAAAAGAGAACCAGCCCGAAGTTTTTTTATGCTAACTCTCAACTGATGAATTTCTTTTTCGCCAGCCTTTTTTCTTGTTTTATCAAGATTTTTCAGAAATGATGTTTTTGTTTTTTTATAATATTGTACTAGTTTGATTTCAGAACCGATGCTATTCATGTCGGATTTTTCCGGATTGTGTACAAGGCCTGAAATTCCTTCAACACGATGAGTGATTATCATCAAATAATTTTGTGATGGAGCTCATTTACAAGAGGTTCTTGTATATCTACCTTTGACACAGCGAATATTGGAAAGTTTAATTCGTTGATTGACATTTGTCGAGAAGCCCCTG
>JAHEYM010000293.1 GCA_023251595.1 Bacteroidota bacterium | reverse complement strand
AAATAGAAATCGCCCTGCTTCTTACCAGTGGAATCGCAAATGTATATCCGCGTGATTTGGTTTCTCAACTTCAATTCATTCTTGCTGCGCCGGTGGCCCTGCAGGTCAACAGTTGGTATTTAAACAATTTGGGTATCTATTCGATCGTGATTGATCGTTTCTATCTTCCGCAGGTGGAAGGCGGCTACTCACAACAGCCATGTCAGATTACCGCCGTTAGTGACTTACCAGTCATTTTACAAATCAATCAATAATGCTGCGGCCTAAAATTAAAATAACATTCCAGCAAATCAAGTCGGACAAATACCCCGACCGCAATGCTGTTTTCGTTATGCCGTTCGTGACGGATTTGGAGATTTCACATTCATGGAAAAATTTAACCGACACCGCTAAGTTGAAATTTCCTCGAAAAGTTTTCTTCGAGAAGAACAACGGCGATCGGTTCACCCTGGATGGACAAAACATAATTGCTGGGAATGAAAGTTTCAATGCGCCGTTCTTTTTAAGGGGTGACAAAATAACGATTGAAGCGATTTATTGGTACGAGGGCCTCGACGGATCGGAAGTAACACCGGACTACATAACGCTGTTTAAGGGCTACATCACAAAAATAAATCCCAGGATGCCGGTTGAAATCGAATGCGAAGACAATATGTTTTTGCTCAAACAATTTCAAGCTAAAAATAAACTCTACAATGCTTCTTCTTACGATTCGGAAGACATCGTGAAAGATTTAATAAATCAGGTCAATGCATCGCCCAGGGCGCAGGAACTTGGCGTAACGCTCACCTTCCACGATCAGCCGCAGGGGGTTCGCACCAACATCGGAAATTTCCGCACTCTTAACGAAACACCGGCCCAGGTTCTTGAACGTATGCGGAAAATGTATCGCGTAAATTCCTGGTTCAAGGATGATGATTTACATTCTTCAATGATTACTTATTTTCCAGGCGAGGGAATCGAATCGGTGTTCATCTTTCAACAAAATATTATTCAGGATTCATCACTAACCTATACGCGGGCCGATGATTTGCGAGTAGGTGCGAAGTGTTATTCTGTCAACAAAATAAAATCCAGTGGCGTCAATCAGAATGGCGCCACCCGATCAACCAACAAACGACTGGAAGTAAATGTAGGCGATCAAGACGGCGAGTTGCGAACATTGTTTTTTTACAACGTGCCCACGGTTGAGGCATTGAAAAAACTGGGCGAAGCTGCATTGCCTCGATTTAAGTATGAAGGTTACAGGGGATCGTTCACAACTTTTGGAATGCCGCTTGTTCAACACGGCGACAAGGTTACATTACGAGATAAATTGATCCCTGAACGGGAAGGAAAATATTTTGTTCATTCGGTTGTAACAAATATAAATAGTGGCGGATGGCGCCAGACAATTGAACTCGACATAAAATCAGATGCATTCACGGCTGAACAATTAGCTAACGAGATATGAGCGGCAAAGCGGGGTTACTTAGACAAATGATTGAACAACTGGCCGGAACATTTAATCGCGACATTGTTTCAATTCTGCTTTGCGAGGTCAACAATGTCGATCGAAGTAAGAATACCTGTAATGTTACGCCGGTCACTGGTGATGCCGATACAGCGATCAACGACGTCTTGTTAAATGCAGAGGGCAACGATGGTGAGTTGCGTTATCCGGTTATAGGATCGAAAGTATGGGTAGCGATCTCACTAAGAAACGAAGCCAGTATATTCCAATTCGATTTGCTGGATACCTACATCTTGATTACTCAAACACTCACGCAGTTCAACGATGGATCATTCGGCGGGTTGGTGAAGGTGAATGAATTGTTGACAAAAATAAATCGCTTAGAATCAAATTTCAACAGTCATATTCATAGCGGTGTAACAACTGGCGGCGGCGTATCCGGAACAGTGGCAACGCCCATCACACCGCCAACGCAGCTTTCGGATTTGGAAAATAAAAAAATAACTCACGGAAAATAATGGCTACTTTATTTCAGGACATAAAATTGAGCAGTGACGGCGATCTCGATTTATCGTCAGGCGATTTATTAATCGCTGCCAGTGATCAACAACACATCATTGACATCATCATGACCTTTCCGAATGAGTGGAAACAATACCCGTCCGTCGGCGTGGGCCTTCCTGGGTATTTCAAAACCTCTGGCAAAGAACAGGAAGTGAGACGCAATGTTGATGTTCAATTAACAAATGATGGATACACCGTGAGCAATCCAGTAGTAACACTTGATGCGAACGGGAACATGAACGTAAAACCTAACGCGGTAAGACAATGAGTACCCCGTTTCAAATATCTTTTCAGGCGCCTACGAATGATCCGATACAGCAATATCTAAGCATTCAGGGCCAGAGCATTTACGACATTGTGATGCAGACGTATCAAAATCCGGAAATGTTACTAACCCTGTTGAAAGATAACGGATTTACATATATTCCCACTGGTCAAATCGGTGTCAAATACTTTATATTTGACACGCGAAAAGTAAAAAATTTACCGCTCGTCATTTACAACTTCAACACAAACACTATTTACAAAACAGCGTTCGACGACTTTAATCCGGAACTGAGAGACGACTACAGCTACGACCTTGAAGACGATGGAACCATTTCAATGCGCGACTAACATGAAAAAAATCACAACATTATTTTTATTGCTGCTTCTGAGTGTTGCAGCGCTTTCACAGCCAGCCGGAAAAACAATAATGGAAGAAACCCACAAGCTGCCGCCATATAGCAGCGACGACAATGTAAGGGGATCATTCAAGGGCACAGGAAATTTCCGATTCACATTCGCTGACATGCTAAAATATTTTCGCGATTCAATCGCAACCAGTGGCGGGGGCATAGACACTTCTTTTAAAAACAGCACCCGTGATTCTGTTGTATATAAAAAAGGTTCTGAACGCTGGGCAATAAAAGATTCGGTCGGAAGTGGAGGCGGCATTGGAGATACAACGATCGCGATCACATGGGCAGATGCTCAAGCATTCACAGGCAGCGGCACCGCGATAAATAATACATGGTACAGAATTACTGATCCTCCTGTTCCGATATCATCTTTCTTCCTTACAAAAGGAATCGATGATGGAAGCGGATTCATAACATTAAATCCGAACGGAATCGGATATTCATTTACAGGGGATGGATTCTGCTCAGCGACATTCTCGAATGATTTTACTTCTCTTGTTAAATTTCATGATGATCGATCCGATGTAGAGCTTTCAACGGATAATTTTTTCTATACATCAGGAAATTGCATTGATGCATACGGAACTACTTATCAAGCATCGACAACAAATTTAATGAGCACAAATGTTGTGAATGGAGATGGAACTTGTTTAATCTTGGCAACGACTGCGAATAATTCTACAATCGATTTCGGAGGATTCAATTCTGATACTGTTCTCAATTGTATTTTGGTTCATACGACAATTACATTCACCGGAAATGGACAGATTCATAAAAATGAAATTTGGGTAAATAATGTATTGATAAACGGCACGGTAACATCTGTAACTGCAATAGCTCCTTTATTTTCTTCAGGAGGAACAACTCCAAACATCACCACTCATTTTGCATCTACAAGTGATAGCGGAGCTGTTCATGCAACTGATTTCTCAAAATTCAATAACAAGATCGACTCGGTTAAACGTGCGCTCGGAAACGATACGGTAAAAGTTTATCGGAATGGAGCGGTCTTGTTTTCATATACTGATTCGATTGGTAGTGGTTCCGATTCCCTTATCCGACCCCGCACCGTAGCCCAAGCTCAGTATATGGCAACGAACTCGCTGTTTACTCCGGGTCAACTTTATGAAATCACAGACCTCACAGGAGGATCGGTGGCACTGGCGGGTTCTTATATTATTCTTTCGGCATTTTCGACAAGTTCACTTTATTTAACAGGAAACGGAATTTTCGAGAACGGTGCAATGAGTGGTTTTGTCAGTGCCGAAATGGACTACGACCTTACTAATGATGTTATTCATCGGGTGAAAGCAAGTCCTGATGGGGTGCTGCCTGTAAATGAATTAACGGATTATGGTGCGGGGAGTATATCAGTTTTCCCATTTGATAATGTAAACGCGTACGGGAATACCCTTATAAATAATTACATAGACAATTTTTCAATAGCATTATTTAAGAATAATTATTTTGCCAACCTAACAGAATTTGAAGCCGACAATAGTTCAACTATTCAGGGTTGCATTTGTAGTGCCGAAGCATATTTTCAATGTGGCCCATCATCTGCCTGCACAATGACAAGAGTAACTATGGGTGCTGCTTGTTATGTGGCTCTTATAGACAATCATACTTTTCGTCATTGCATAATAGGTGACGAGTTAGGTATTGACCTTTACTCTATTGCCGCTGGATATACTGCGATAAAAAAATTCTACACCGCCGAAGGATCAAACTTTGAGGTAACACCTACTGACAACGCTGCGGTGAATCCTGATGGGGGCGGAGTAATTGATTTCGCTGCCTTTCCGTGGGCGGGAAAACTATTCCCTACCAGTGCTGCGAATACTTTAATACAATTTGCCAACCTTCCAACCGACCATTCATGGACTATTTTTCCACAGGTAAATCTATTTTTGATGAACTCGGGCGGTAATATTGTTTTTCCGACAAACCCATTGTTAGTAGTTCCTGCAACATTTAATATTGATGACTTCGCAACTTTCATAGCTAAACCTTCCAATCTTACCAAAGCTCAAGTAACCACATTCGCACAATACTAAGCTTAAACAAAATGAAAAAACTACTCTCTCTTACAGTATTGTTGATGTCAACAATACTTTCATTCGCGCAAATAGCATACACAGATTCTGCTGATGTTTATTTGCAACGAAAGCCGATTGATAATTATACTCACATCAGTCACAACAATGGTCATAAGATTATTGAATTCACAGGATCATGCGGAGTGCTTTGGTCATCCTCTTGGGGATTGGATTTGCATTGTAATCCGTTGACAGGTGTTCGGCTCGCAGATGATAGCACGGATATGTTCATTCCCGAATATTATGAGGCCGCATTAGAGAATACATGCACCGGAGCAGATGTTGTTCCATCAGGTTATAAGCAGGAATTTTATCTTACTCCTGATGGAAATAATTTTCCATACATCCTTTCAAACAATCTTGGAATCGGAGGGCGGTATGTTGTAAACCTGGTTGATTCAGGAATGTGGGGATACGATCCTGCGGAATGGGATTCACTGTTGTTATATGGTATGCCTGACACGATGCTGGCATACAGTCCGGATACATTCACGACGGCATTTTTTGACCCATACGCAAGCTGTCGGACGGGCGTGATAAAGGGGTATTCCGACACCTACAACGGAAACGCATTCAACATTGATTCTGTTCCCGACGGAATATATTATTTTCATGTCTCAATAAATCTGCCTGCAGATATATATGACCCTGGTGTTTATCCAAACGATTACAGAAGGTTGTGCAAAATAACTGGCGACACCTTTGAATGGACATCGACGCTTCCGAATTGTTGCACCGATCCGGTTCCCATCGCAGTCACCAACATCAACATACAGCAAAGCGTTATTT
>JAHEYM010000292.1 GCA_023251595.1 Bacteroidota bacterium | reverse complement strand
TCGCTGTTTTGTATCTTGTGGAAAAGCGAAAGAGAGATAAAAATCAAAACTCTTGAACAGAAATTTAACCGACGGCCTCAATTTTTTCTCAAAACTCACTGCCCGCCGTGCATGGAACGCTACCAAAGTGTTGAGTTCCTATTATTATTCTAAGTGGAATCGTAATGCAGTACAGTGGGGATTGCCTATTTCAATCGCCATTGAACCAACCACTTCGTGTAATTTGAGATGTCCTGAATGTCCGAGCGGATTACGTTCGTTCACACGAAATACTGGAATGTTGGAAAAAGATTTTTTTTTGAAGGTGATCGATGAAATACATAAAGACATTCTATATCTTATATTTTATTTTCAGGGCGAACCTTATTTAAATCCTGATTTTCTGGATATGGTAAAATATGCTTCTTCAAAAAATATATATACAGCAACTTCTACAAATGCACATTATTTAAATGATGTAAATGCGAAGAAGACCATAGAATCAGGTCTGGACAGATTGATCATTTCAATCGATGGCACGACACAGGAAACTTACGAATCTTATCGTATAGGAGGAAAATTAGAGAAAGTAATTGAGGGAGCAAAAAATATTGTTAAATGGAAAAAGGAACTTAAATCAAAAACTCCTCATACGGTTTTTCAATTTTTGGTGGTGAAGCCCAACGAGCATCAGGTTGAAGATGTAAAAAAACTAGCGAAAGAAATCGGAATTGATGAGGTTGGATTGAAGACTGCACAAGTATATGATTATGAACACGGAAATTCGCTTATTCCGGATATCGAAGAATATTCACGATATAAAAAAATGAGCGATGGGAGTTATAAAATTAAAAACAATCTCGATCATCATTGTTGGAAGCTATGGCATTCCTGTGTAGTAACCTGGGACGGAATCGTCGTTCCATGCTGTTTCGATAAAGATGCTGAGCATCGCTTAGGCAATTTGCAAAAAGAATCATTCTCATCAATCTGGCAGAATGAAAAATATAAATTATTCAGAGCATCCGTTCTGCGTTCAAGAAGTGAAATAGATATATGTAAAAATTGTTCGGAAGGAACAAAGGTATGGGCGGATTCCAATTAACAATTAACAATTTAATCCGATTCATTGGACCCCTTTAAAAAACAAAAGCTATTTACAGGGCATGATGGGGCAATTTATGCGCTGTCGGAAGGTGCTTCACCAAATCGTTTTTATGCAGGTGGAGCAGATACGCTCGTTACAGAGTGGGATTTGAATGATGTTGTTGAACCCCGCGTGATCGCTAAAGCTACCGCAATTGTTTACGCATTGAATTATGTTCGGGATCAGAATCTATTATTAATTGGTGAATCGAAAGGTGGCATTCACGCGATTGATCTTGATGCAAGTAAAGAGATTAAATTTCTGGTTCGGGATATTGCGCCAATTTTCGATATTAAATATTCAGCAAAACATAACCGGTTTTATTCTGTTTCCGGTGATGGCCATTTTTCAACCTGGTCATTGGAAAATCTCGCGCTCGTTGAAACAGTGAAATTGTGCGATAAAAAAGTGAGAGCATTGGATATTAATCCATCCGGTGATCAGATTGCGATTGCATGCGGGGATGCGAGTATCAGAATTTTTAATCTTGAGAGCGGAAAAGAAATTCGAAGAATTCCAGGGCACGAGGGCTCAGTTTATTCCGTCAAATTTTCACCCGATGGAAAATATCTTTTAAGTGGCGCGCATGATGCACATCTGAATGTATGGGAAATTGAATCTGATTATAAATTGATTCATTCGGTTCCCGGCCATAATTATTCAATATATAGTATTGTTTTCAGTCCCGATACAAAACATTTTGCGACAGGAAGTCGTGATAAAACTTTGAAGATCTGGGATGCAAATACGTTCGAAGTAATTCAACGATTGGATAAAGAAAAATCTGACGGGCACAAGAATTCTGTCAACAAATTATTGTTGATGGAATATCAGGATTTATTGATTTCCTGTGGAGATTATCGGAGTATTATTGTTTGGAAAGCCCTCACCCTTGATCCCTCTCCCACCTTGCCTGCACTGCGTTTTGGCAGGCTGGAGGGAGAGGGAAATTGATTGGGTCACTGAGATTGTCGGTGTGTTATTTATGAATTACAAAAACAGGCGTATCTTTTAATAAATCTGTTACAGGCATTGTCGGATGTTGCGATTTTCCTTTCACCTGCGTAACAAGTTGTGGTACCAACATTGAAACGTACTCATACAATTCCCCGATCGTAATAATTCCGTTATTATTCTTATCGGCTTTCCCGGAAACAAGCGCGTCTTTTATGGAATAGGTAAAAGCCCCGTTCTGCCATTTCTCGTCTTCATAAGAATATTCCTCATTGCTGCTACTGCTAAATGTTGTAACTCCTTGAGATTGGTTATTCAAATCACGAATAGCATTGTTAATATCCGACACACTTGCTTTTGCACCTCCACTAAAACACGCATCAAGAAAAATTAGTTTTTTGCAGGCAACTTCTTTTAATCTAGATGTAATTTCATCATACGCTACAGAATAGGTTTCCTTATATATGTCTTTGAAATCGTCGCCCTGAATTCTGAATTTATCCTGATAAATAAATCCGTGAGAAGAAATAAAAACCAACATCACATCGCGTGGACCTATGGCGCCGGTATTAAATTCATAGCGGTAACGCTCGATCGCTTCTTTGATCGCATTTGTGGTTGCTTCTTTACCAATGAGCTTACGTACATCCACTGTACCAAAGAGTTTATCATCCCCTACTCCGCCTTGCGATTCGAAAAGTGTTGCAAAATCTGCGGCATCTTTTTGCGGGAATTGCAAATCGAGCGAAGTGCCAATTGCAAGAATATGGAGATTGGGTTTTGTTGCAGAATATAAAACTTTAACTGCTTTCGAACATTTCTTTCCATCAGCAACAACTTCAATCATGTTAATATGATCAGGAGTTTCTTCCAGAGGAATAACATTGGCATACGTGTATTCGAACTGTTGGTCGTGTGCAGATTCTCTCAGACTTACTTCGTTGAACTTCGTTTGTTTTATTTCTTTTCCATTGATAAATATTTGAATATCTTCTTTGCCAACCTTCTTATTCGAAATAATTTTTACCTGCACATCGAGCGTATTTTTTTCGACTACGACCGGCTTGTCATCCATCACATCGGGGTTAGGAGAAATCCAGAAAATATTAATTGTTGGTGCTGCTGCAGGTGGATTTGTTTTAATATCTTCCTTCACGATTGGTTCAGGTTCTTTTTTCACCGGTGCAACATTTGCAACGAATGGCTGAGACTTGAACAGATGATTTCCTTTCACACCTTCAACCTGAAAAATAATTAATTCATGATAGCCCCCCGAGACTGCAAACTTACCATCACTGATAAACTGAAACCTTTCCATATTATCCTGATAGCCACTCAGCGCGATTTTCAAAGCAAGCGTGTCAGAATCGATTTCGTATATAAAAATGCGTTTTCTGCCAGGTGGAGAATGATCATCGTACGCAGATATATACTTACCGTCGGGCGAAAATTCAAGAAAATCTGAATCTTTATTGTCGTAGTCGGTTATGGATGTTTGAATGTACGTTCCATTTTTCTGTTTCTTCCATAAAATTATTTTTGCTCTGCCATGCGGATCAGCTATTTTGCAGAAATAATTTCCATCAGGTGAAAAATTCATTTTGTCTGTCCACGAAGCATCTTTATCGAGATCTTGAAAAAGCGCAAGTTTTTCGTCATTAAACTTATATATTTTCCCATCAGCATACGCAATATCTTTATCTGCGGGACTAAACATAAATTCACTACCAGCTTCAATTTCTGCAATCTTCGTGAACTCATCTCCGGATATTTTCCAAATAATACATTTTCCTTCACTCGCAGAAAAATATTTATTGTCAGCGGAAAATGACATCTGATGTGCGGCACCTTCAAAATCCGTGATAGTCATTAATTTTGTAAAAGAACCTTTGTCTCGTTTAAAAACACATATCGTATTATCGATGGACAAAACCGAGAGAAGATTTCCGTCATGAGAAATACAAAAATGATTCGTAAAATTAAAATCTGTATTGAAACCGGTAATTACCTCACCGGGCTCAAAACCTGTTGCAGTGCGATTATATATCTGAAATGCATTTTGTTTTTCGATGACTAGATAGGACCCATCGGGACTTGCCTGAAGACAAGCCGATTTTGTATATGGAAAACTTTTTATTTGCGTGAGACGGAATTTATCTTGCGCGGAAACTTTTTGATTACTATAGCTGAATGCAATAAACAAAAAAAATATTTGGCTACGAAGGCACAAAGGCACAAAGAAAGACCTAATTTTCATTATTAATTGTTAATTATTAATTGTTAATTCCCTTCATTTGCTTTCAACTGCTAAAACCAATGGTACAATTGAATCGGGTGTAGCGTTGCTAAAGAAATTCATCTTATCGTTTCCGTATTTAACATCTTTCAGTGCAGGAAGTCTCGTGCCGATTGCTTTTCTTAATTCCGTGAAGATCGTTGCATCATCAGCAACTTTCACTTTTGCAATAATATCTTTTAAATTATCAATTCTGGTTTTTGAGAAGAGCACAAATAGATAATCAGTTCCTGCTGCAGCAATTGACAGTGCGCTTTCGGGAGAAGGAATGATAATTTCCGAATTGGCAACCGGCACAAGAGGAGTTTCATTAAATCCCTCGTAATCGGCAGATAAATTTTCTGTGCGTGGAAAATGAATATGTATAGCACGTTTAGAATCCATGCTGAATACATATACATATTCATCGGAATGTGAATTTTTTGCCGTGAGTTGAAACAGATCACCTATTTTCCAATCTCTTTTTTCGAGCGTATAATAACCACCAACAACAAGCTTCGGTGAAACAGGTTCAAATCTTAATGTGTTGCGATCTTTTAATGTTTGAAAAACAAATTCACCACCTAATTTAGATTTTGTTGTGTCTGCTTTATCGGGACTTAAAAACATTTCAAAACCATATCTTGTATATTTCGCGTAATCGGCATATTTGATATAACAGAAACCGCTATCACCCCAGGCAGTTCCCCAGGAATTCATGATTTCAAAAGCATCTTTCCCATCATCATAACCGATCACACACAATGCATGACCCATAATCGGATATGGCTCACCCTGCTCAGGATGCCAGTAGGGATCGCTTTTCTTTATATTTGGGAAATTATACATTAGGCTCATTCCGACAACGACCGGTTTATTTTCAGCAAGACATTCTTTTGTTTTTCTGATTCTGACATTTGCCGAATCTGTTGTAGAAAACAAACTCATATAATCTGTAATAGCATTTTTTTTAGCAGCTTCTTTTAAATCATCAGGAGGCAATATAGAACAGTCGCTATGTACAAATTCCGTATTTAAGCATGTGCCGGTTTTATGAAGTTTTTCCATTGCAATCGGAAGACGAGTTCCGCCTTTACAAGAAGGTTCAGAAGCCTTCAACATATTATATAAAAATAAACCCGAATAAGCATGTTCAGTAATTAATTTCTTATCCGTCATTTTGTGAACGATCGCATATTGAGTGGTCATGCCGGCATAGCACGTTGACCAACCCACACA
>JAHEYM010000291.1 GCA_023251595.1 Bacteroidota bacterium | reverse complement strand
ACTTCAATGCAGAAATTGTAGTCTGCGACAAGACACGTAAACGTGCGAATGAAATAGAGAGTATGTCAGTTATCGGTGCGGTTGAGGGTAAAGACATTGTTCTGGTCGATGATCTCATCGATACGGCAGGAACACTTACCAAAGCGGCTTTCCTTATCAAAGAAAAGGGTGCAACATCTGTCCGCGCCATGTGCACGCATCCTGTCCTTTCCGGTAAGGCATACGATAGGATCGCTGAATCTGTGCTCGAGGAACTCGTGGTTTGCGATACCATCCCTGTGAAAGAACAAAAAAACAGCAAAATTAAAGTGCTCTCTACCGGCGAAATGTTCGCGAAGGTAATCAGGAGTGTATATGCTTATGAATCAATTAGTCCCCTCTTCATTAAACCATGACACAAAACATCCTCCCCAAATCGGGAGGCGATAAAAATCTTTAATTCACTAAATCAATAAATAAAATGAAAGAGTTCACAATTGCCGGAACCCTCCGTGATGGAACCGGAAAGAAAAATTCAACGCTTCTTAGAAGAAAAGGTCTGATTCCATGCGCATTATACGGTGGAAAAGAACAAAAACATTTTACTGCCTCTGAATTGGCATTCAAGAAGTTGATTTACACAGCCGATGTTATGACTGTTAATTTGGATTTGGGCGGGACTACTCATCGCGCTGTGATGAAAGAAGTTCAGGTTCATCCTGTAACAGACAAAGTAATTCATATCGATTTTCTTGAGGTATTGGAATCGGTTCCTGTGATTGTCGATATCCCTGTGAAAATTCTTGGATCCTCGATAGGAGTGAAAGAAGGTGGTAAATTACTCAAGAAAATGAGGAAATTGAAAGTGAGAGGTAATCCGGCTGATATGCCTGATACTGTTGATCTTCATGTGGATGATCTTGCGATTGGTAAAGCAATTCGTGTATCTGATATAAAAATTCAGAATGTGGAATTACTCGATCTTCCGAACAATATTGTTGTTGCTGTAAGAGTAACCCGTGAAGTGGTTGAAGAACCAAAAGCAGCAGCTGCAGCCGCTCCCGGTGCTGCTCCTGCCGCTGGTGCTCCTGCTGCTGCCGGTGCTCCTGCTGCCGATGGCAAAAAAGCACCCGCTGCTGCTGCACCCGCTGCCGGCAAAAAAGCTCCCGCTGCCAAAAAATAATCCACGGACTTTTGAAATACCTCATAGCAGGGTTAGGTAATATCGGTTCCGAGTATGAAAATACGCGTCACAATATTGGCTTCCTTGTCCTGGATCAGATTTTGAAAAATTTTAATTCAGCCGGCACCGCTAAGAATGTGCCGGCTGTCTCTTTTCATTCAGACAGATACGCGGCTATTGCAGAAACAAGATTTAGGGGGAAAACGCTCGTCCTTATTAAACCTTCCACTTTTATGAATCTCAGTGGCAAAGCTGTTAATTACTGGCTTCAACAGGAAAAAATTCCAATAGACCGACTTCTTGTAATCACTGACGACCTCGCTCTCCCGCTGGGAAAATTGCGCATGAGGCCCAAAGGAAGTGACGGTGGGCACAACGGACTGAGCAGCATTATTGAAATTATCGGTCGCGACACTTTTGCCCGACTTCGCCTGGGAATTGGAAATAATTTTGCGCAAGGAAGACAGATCGATTATGTGCTTGGTAATTGGACCAAGGAGGAAATTGAGGTGCTTCCAACGCAAATTACAACGGCTGCCGAAGCGGCTGTTTCCTTCTGCACTATCGGTCCGGAATCGACGATGAACAAATTCAATTCAAAATAAATTTGGTTTTTACGGGAAGTCTACCGTATTTTATCACGAAAATATAACGATCACTTTACATCAGTTATATAGTCATTCGTTATCTTTGTAATTCATCAGACTAACACTACCTAAATGAAAAAAAACCTACTCGCTGTTCTTATGACATTTTTTATCTGGCACTTTTCATCTTTTATAATTGCGCAGACAATTATCTATTCGCAGGATTTTAATACGTACGATGGGACAGTCCCAAACACTCCCGCAGGTTGGTATATAGGGAATCACGATTTTTATTCAACCACTTTTATCAATGGAGTGAGTGGTCCGAATGCGTTTAAATTCAGTATAAATGCAGACACGATTCAGTCACCCTCATTCGCCAATGCTGACTCGGTTTCATTTTGGATAAAAGGAGCAGGAACGGATACGATCAGCAGTATTAATATATATCAAACGTCGGATAATATAAACTGGACATTAATTGCGGGTTACGATCATCTCCCTACGATTGGCACTGTGATTAATTTGCCTGTTTCCAACACATCTGTTCGTCTCATGTTTATATATTTAAAATCAGTCGGAAATCTGGCATTCGATGATTTCGCTATTACACAAAATATTCCCCTAAGTACTCTTCAGATTCAGTCCGGGAGTCAAACAAATGATCTGATTATTTTTCCGAATCCAACCTCCGGCATTTTCAAGCTGAAAGAAATTTATTCCAATGTTCTTTCACTCAGGGTAGTTGATATATTCGGGAAAGTTATTCATGTCGCGAATAGCGAAAATTCAGGTGCTGAAAACACATTCTTCGATTTGTCTTTTCTTCCTTCCGGCTATTATTTTCTTTCTTTAGATGGAGAAGTGAACAGTCTGAGAAAATTATGCATCGTTAAATAATAATCTTTAAATCTATTTTTATATATTAATTAAACTTTTAAAAACACTTGTCATGAAAAAAAATCTTTTCTTATCCGCAACACTTTTCTTTTTCTGCGTTCTTTCTATGAATGCACAGATCTCAGTCCTCACGGAGGGTTTCGACAACTATGCGGGAACAACAGGTACGGTTCCTGTTGGCTGGTATATTGGTTGGAACTCCAATGCGGTACCAAACTCATCTTTTTATACAACCGCCGGTAATTTTGGACTCTCTTCCCCGTCATACAAATTCGGTATCACAGCAGACACTATTATTTCACCCGCTTTTGTGAACGCAGATTCTTTGTCATTTTGGTTGAAAGGCAATGGAGTACCTTTCTCACCATCAAATGTACTCGAAATTTTGGAATCGCCCGACAGCGTGGTCTGGAATCAGATCGCATTCCTCGATTCGATGCCTTCTGCAGGGACTGCTTTCACAATGGCAGTACCCACTACGTCAACTCATCTTATGTTTATTTACACCAAGGTATCCGGTAATCTGGCAATTGATGATATTCATGTAACCCGGAATATTACGATCTCAATTCCGAACTTATCTTTGAGTAATTCTCGATACGATATCAATGTTTATCCGATTCCTGCAATTCATGACATATATATAGATATAAATTCCGGTATTGCAGAAGTTTTGTCGGTCGAGATGTTCAATCTTGATGGCGAGAAAATAATGAATATTCCGGCATCAAAGAATTTTACAAATCATTTTTCTTTTGATGTTTCGTCTGTTTCTGCAGGTGTTTGTTTTCTGAAAATAACTTTCGACAACGGTGTCGTAACCAGGAAAATAATCAGGTAGGTATTTTTGAATTGATGACAACTTGAAATATTAATGTTTTTTATTTTTCGGCCATATGTAAAAACATATGTTGAGTAATTTGCACAATATCTTTTATTAATTTAAATTATTTTTTATTTTAATATAAACTTTTCACTTAAACTTTAAAATATGAAAAAAGAAACTATTATCCGTTTAAATCGCTCTTTTGAGGGGTCGGCTTATGAGCAGGATGGAATTGAATTTTGGCTTGGAAGAGAATTGCAAGTTCTCTTAGGTTATACCGAATGGAGAAATTTTTTGAATACCATCGACAAAGCGAAAGAAAGTTGTAAAACCATAGGGGAATTGATTCCTGACCATTTTGTTGACGTCAACAAAATGGTCAGGATTGGCTCTGGTGCAGAGAGAAAACAAGATGATATTATGCTTACCCGATATGCATGTTATCTTATTGCTCAGAATGGTGATCCGAAAAAAGAACCCATTGCTTTTGCTCAGAGTTATTTTGCAATTCAGACACGGAAACAAGAATTAATCGAAGAAAGAATTGAATTAACAGAGAGACTTCAAGCAAGAGCAAAATTGGCAGCTTCCGAAATAGAATTGTCAAAAAATATATTCGAAAGGGGAGTGGACACAAAAGGTTTTGCTAATATCAGGAGCAAGGGGGACTCTGCTTTATTTGGTGGAAATAATACGGCAAGGATGAAACGAAAACTAGGTATTCCGGAATCTCGTTCTTTAGCTGATTTTGTACCAACAATAACCATCTCAGCAAAAAACCTCGCCGCTGAAATTACTAACTTTAATATCAACAAAAACAATCTGAAAGGTGAATCTAAAATTACAACAGAACATGTAAAAAACAATACAGACGTCAGAGCCTTGTTAGATAAAAGTGGAATAAAACCCGAAAATCTGCCAGCTGAGAAAGATATAAAGAAATTAGAACGGAGATTAAAATTAGCGGATAAAGAACTGGCGAAGAAAAAGCTAAAAAATAAAGTGTGAGGTCATTTAGAATCAAAAATTATTGCTTGAATAATTTATAGAATATCTTAGATAGTAGAGGCTTCCGACCATTTTGTTGGCGTCAACAAAATGGTCGGAGGCTAAAGTTTCATCCTTACTTTTGCATGTAAAATATTCGATAAATTTTCAATAGGAACTCTTTCCTGTAGCATCGAATCTCTTTCGCGAATAGTTACACAAAGATCAATTAATGATTCATGATCGACGGTAAAACAATAAGGCGTTCCAATTGCGTCTTGTCTGCGGTACCGTTTCCCGATCGAATCTTTTTCCTCATATATACATAGATATTCAGACTTTAACTTATCCATGATCTCCCTGGCTTTTTCGGGTAACCCGTCTTTTTTAACCAACGGTAAAATTGCTGCTTTAACCGGCGCCAGCATTGGTGGGATCCGTAATACTGACCTTGTAGAACCATCTTCCAACTCTTCTTCCATATATGCGTGAGAAAATACAGCCAAAAACATCCGGTCTAAACCAATAGAGGTTTCAATAACATAAGGTGTGTAATTCTCATTTGATTCGGGATCGAAATATTGCAGCTTTTTACCCGAATATGTTTCATGTGCACGGAGATCGAAATCAGTCCTTGAATGAATTCCTTCCAATTCTTTAAATCCGAAGGGAAATTCAAATTCTATATCGCATGCGGCATTTGCATAGTGTGCTAATTTTATATGATCATGAAAACGATGTTTTGAATCCGGAAATCCAAGTGCACGATGCCATTTAATACGTTCCGTCTTCCAGTAATTATACCATTCCATTTCTTCACCAGGCTTCACAAAAAACTGCATCTCCATTTGTTCAAATTCACGCATTCTGAAAATAAACTGACGAGCTACAATTTCGTTTCTGAAAGCTTTTCCTGTTTGTGCAATGCCAAATGGAATTTTCATTCTTCCTGTTTTTTGTACATTCAGAAAATTTACAAAAATTCCTTGTGCTGTTTCAGGTCGGAGATAAATAGTACTTGCACCTTCTTCCGTCGATCCAACCTGTGTTGAAAACATGAGATTAAATTGTCTGACATCTGTCCAATTTCGTGAACCGGAAACAGGGCAGACAATTTCAAGATCAATTATTATTTGTTTCAC
>JAHEYM010000290.1 GCA_023251595.1 Bacteroidota bacterium | reverse complement strand
CTCTCGAAAGTCCCGATTTGGAAGCAGCAATCACTTCACCAAGATTGGAAACATTCGGTTTAATTCGTTTATCGGCAGAAGGACCATAAGAAGAAAAATCTATATGCATATCTGTATATGGATCGGTGCCACCCACAGCGAGAGCGGAGTCGGCATCGGCAGGTGTGGCGATAATCCGCCAATCGCCATCACCATCATTTCCTGCAGAAACAACCACTAGAATTCCTTTTCCTGCCGCAATATTAGCTGCCCTGGAAATCAGACTTTTTTGACCTGTCATATCGGAATTAAAATACCGTTCAATTGTATAGCCCAGGGAAGTATTAATAATTCTTGCTCCATGTTTATCTGCCCACTCAACCGCTGCTAACCAATTCTGTTCTTCAGCATAGGGTTCACTTAAAACATTTTCTGTTCTTGCCAGTAAGAACTCAGCGCCTGTTGCTACACCGATCGGAATACTATCTGCAATTCCGGCAATACAGGAAAGCACTTCCGTTCCATGCGTGTTGTTACGATAAACGTTAGAATCTCCGCTTACAAAATTCCATGTACTGATAATTCTATTTTCTTTTCGGATATGAGCGAATTCAGGACGAGTGTCCACCCCTGGAAATCCGGCATCCAAAATCGCGATCCGAATTCCTTCTCCATCGAATCCCTTTTCGGCAAAAAGATTTCCCTGCATTCTGCGTGTCTGAAATTTGAGTAGATCGAGAGATGATTTATTGAGAACTAATTTAGCCTTCTCCCCCAAAGATCCGGAAGTCGAAGCAAGAAAAGAAGATGAATGTAGTTCCTCCACATCCTTCACAAAGGATAATTTTTTTATATCATCTATCATCCCGGATGAAGCTTCTACCGCCACCGCATTGAACCATCTACTGATCTGTAGGGTTTGTAAACAAAGATGATCTACTGACTGAAGGTAATCTTTGCGAACGGGAAAATCGGTTGAGTCGAAAAGCGGTAATCCAGCTTCTTCTCTTCTGCAAATTGCCTCAGGATCAAAGTATGTATAAGGATTAAAAGTTTCGCCGTTTTTATCGGTAAAATACACCATCCAGCGGTCGCCGGTTATTGGACCATCAAGTTGGGGAAAAACATTTTCGGCTAAAAAAGTAACAAGAAAGACAGTCAGGAATATTCCTTTCCTGCAGAATTTTATTCCTGCAGAAAAAAGAGAATGCTCGTGAAGTGTCAATAAATCAGATTTATTTATTTCGGTCAAAAAGGAAGGTCATCATTTTCCTTCGCAGGAGTTGAATCGGGTAGAGATGTTGCATGCATCGGTTCTGCGTTATCATGCGTACCGGTACCTGCGGAAGCACGTTCGACTTTCCATGCTTTTACATCGGTGTACCAACGCTCATTGTATTCGCGACTTTCAATGTCTATAGAGACTTTCACTTCATCACCAACATTCATCGGGAAACTATCAACTTTATCTCCCCAAAGAGAAAAACAAACTTTTTTCGCGTATTGTCCGGGTTGTTCGAGCACGTAGTATTGTTTTTTCCATGTGCCATTCTTGCCTTGACCTTCCTGAAGGGGAAGTTTATTTGTTATTTTACCGGTGATTTCCATTTTGATTATTTTTAGGTGGTCAAAATTAATAAGATCAAATTTAACTGACAAATTTATTTTCGACCCACCCCTTGCCCCACCCCTGCCCCTCCCCAAAAAGGGAGGGGTGAATCTGTATATTTATTCAGTTCTAAATTTCGGTTCCAAATATTCCTTCCCATTTAGCAACGATTACTGAAGCAAGACAGTTGCCGAGAACATTGACAGAAGTTCTTGCCATATCGAGAAAAGTGTCGATGCCGAGAATGATTAGTATAGGTTCGGGCGGAAGATGAAAAGATGCAACAGTTCCTGCGAGTATCACTAGGGATGCGCGTGGCACTCCAGCTACACCTTTACTCGTGAGCATGAGTGTGAACACCATGGTGAGTTGTTGCCCAAAACTCAGATGAACGCCCGCAGCCTGCGCGACAAAGACCGATGCCAATGATAAATACAAAGTTGTTCCGTCAAGATTAAAACTATAACCTGTCGGCAAAACGAAAGCAACAACTTTTCTCGGAACACCAATTTTTTCCATTTCCTCCATTGCACGTGGAAGAGCAGATTCAGAACTCGCGGTTGCAAATGCAATTGACACAGGACCCGATACTGCCTGAATAAATTTTTTCAAGGGCACTTTAAAAATTAACGCGATCGGAAATAGTACAAGCAAAACAAAGGCAGCCAACGCGATGTAAAGTGTTTCGAGCAAACTCAGAAGATTTCCAAAAATATTTAAACCGTATTTTGCAATGGTAAATGCAATGGCGCCACCCGCAGCAAGTGGTGCAAAATACATCACAATATTTGTGAATTTAAACATCGTGTCGGTGAGAGACTGTGCAAAATCAATCATTGGTTTTCTTTTTTTCTCTTCAACCAAAGCCAACCCGATTCCGAAAATAATACTGAAAATTACGACTTGTAAAACTTGTCCTTCGACAATTGATTTTGCAATATTTTCGGGAAAAATGTGAAGAATTATATCGGTTGCAGTTTGCGTTTTTGCGCCGAGATCTTCGGTCTTCATACCCTCAGGTATAGTCGTGCCTACACCTGACTGAGAAATATTAATTGCTGCAAGGCCGATAAACAGGGCGAACGTTGTTACTATTTCAAAATATATAATTGATTTAATTCCCATCCGCCCGACTTGTTTGAGATTGGAATGACCTGCAATACCAACGACTAGTGTTCCGAAGAGAAGTGGAGCTATAATCGTTTTTATGAGCCGTAAAAATATATCAGAAAGTATTTTAAGATTGAGTGCGAATTCCGGAAAATCATGACCTGCCTCAATTCCCATCATCATACCAACCAAAATAAAAGTAGTTAGTTTGCGATGCATGATCGAATATCCGGAAAATATCATAATGGAAATCCAACGTAAATAAATTAATCCGTCGGGTTGAATTGTAATCCATGCGTTATGATTCGCAATCGTGAGCGTTGCACTTATGAAAAGAGCAGAAAGAGAAATTAAAAATATTTTTCTTTTCATTTGATTTCAATTTCTCCTCCCCCATTTGGGGGAGGTGGGGAGGGGGTTACATTTCGTCTGCCATTTCGATCCAGGCAATTGATTTAATATCCAGCAGATTCAGCGTCTCATCCAATTCTTTTGACCATGCCTTTAGTTCTTCAGGTTTTCCTTCACCCGAATTTAAATTTCTGATTAAATATTCTTTTCTTCCTTCCAACATTTCAATTTCCTTTTCCAACAATTCAAATTCCCTTTTTTGTTTGAAAGAAACTTTTTTGGGTGAAGTTGTTTTAAATATTTCCTGTTCTTTTTTTACCAATGCTTTTTCTTCCTTTTTTGCCAAATCCAATTTCAGATTTTTAGATTTTCTATAATCCGTATAATTTCCCGGAAAATCTGAAATGCTTCCATCCTCTTCGAAAACAAAAAGATGGTCGATCAATTTATCCATAAAATATCGATCGTGTGAAACAATGATCAAACAGCCCTTGAAATGCAAAAGAAATTCCTCCAATGTTGCAAGAGTCAGGAGATCGAGATCATTTGTGGGCTCATCGAGAATAAGAAAATTTGGATTTTTTATTAATACAGAGAGAAGATGAAGCCGACGCTTTTCACCACCCGATAGTTTCGAAATATATGTTTGTTGTTTTGCCGGGGGAAAAAGAAATCTTTGTAAAAATTGTGAGGCGGTAAGATGTTCTTTATCGCCTGTCGGAATAATATCGCCATAAGATTTTGCAAAATCTATTACGCGCATATCTTCTTTCAGAACTAAACCGTCCTGCGAATAATACCCGAAAACTGTTGATTCTCCGGGTTCAACTTTTCCGGTATCAGGTTCGACCAAACCCATTAAGATTTTTATCAGTGTTGATTTTCCGGCACCATTTTTCCCTGCAATCCCTATCCTGTCTTTCGTTTTGAAAATATAAGTAAATTTAGGTACAACGGTTTTACCATTATATACTTTGCTGATAAAACGGGCTTCGAGAATTTTAGAACCTGCTCTCGACATTTTAATATCGAGTTTCAGTGTTTGGTCGGTGAGATTTTTACTCGCAGCTTTTTCTATATCATAAAAACTATCCGTTCGGGCTTTACTTTTTGTCGTACGAGCTTTCGGCATTCGACGTATCCAATCGAGTTCCTTCAGATAGAGACTTTTTACTTTTTTGAGTTCGGTGTATTCCCGCATTTCACGATCCGCTTTTTTCTCCAGAAAATAAGCGTAATTTCCTTTGTATATAAATATTTGTCCCTGATCCAATTCAAGAATATGATCAGTGATATTTTCCAGAAAATACCGATCGTGTGTCACCATTAAAATTGTTTTGTGAAGACCTGAAAGATATTCTTCAAGCCATTCGATCATGTCAAGATCGAGGTGGTTGGTAGGTTCATCGAGAATCAGGAAATCGGGGTCCTGAATGAGAACTCTCGCGAGTGCGACTCGTTTGCGTTGACCACCGGAGAGTTCGCTAATGAGTTGAGTCGGGTGAGAAATCCCAAGTTTTGAAAGAATATTTTTTGCCCGCGCTTCGTAATCCCATGCGTTAAGATTATCCATCACACCAATCGCGATTTCTAATTTTTTCGGATCAGGATGTTCGGTATCAATCAGTTGTTCATATTCGCGAACGGCAGCCATCAAAGGATTCTCGGCATCAAAAACCGCCTGCAACACATTTTTCTTTTCGTCCAGATCGGGGTCTTGTTCCAGATAACCGATTCTCGTGTCTCTACGATATGTGACAATTCCTGTTTCGGTATTATCTTTTCCTGCAAGAATTTTCAGCAAAGTAGATTTGCCCGTCCCGTTTGCCGCCACCAGTGCGACTTTCTGCCCTTTCGCGACCGAGATGTCGAGACCACGGAAAAGCACAACATCCCCATACGACTTCGACAGGTTCTCAGCATTTAATATATTCATTCTCTTAATTCGATGGTGTTTTCACCCTGTTATTATTGCTAATTTCTGCAAAGTTAAGAAATGAAGCGAGGAAAATTTGAATTATCTTTGCGTAAGTCAAAAGAATAATTTGGCTACAAAGACACGAAGGCGCGAAGAAAAAAAATTCCCGAATAAATTTATCCAATATTATCGATGTCTGAGAAAATAAATGCTGCCGGTGCACCGGAACCTGTCGGATTGTACCCACATGCAAGAAGAGTTGGTAATTTGCTTTTTCTTTCCGGAGTCGGCCCACGTGTTGCCGGATCGAAAGAAATTCCGGGTGTTACCTTAGGTGTTCATGGTGAAATAGTTTCTTACAATATTGAAGCGCAATGTCATTCTGTTTTTAAGAATGTAAAAACGATTCTTGAAGCTGCGGGATCGTCATGGGATAAAATGATTGATATTACCGTATTTCTCACAAACATGAAAGATGATTTTCCAACATATAATAAAATATATGCAGAATATTTTAAAAATAATCAGCCATGTCGGACCACGATAGGTATAACAAGTTTGCCAACGCCTATCGCGATTGAATTGAAAGTGATCGCTGAAATATAATATTAACAATTAATTCATCCCTGTGCCTGTTAAACT
>JAHEYM010000289.1 GCA_023251595.1 Bacteroidota bacterium | reverse complement strand
TACTTACTCGAGCATGGATGGAAATACGACCATTATCACACAAGCAGCGGATAAAGCAAGTGCAAAAGGAATATTGGTGGTTTGCAGTGCAGGTAATGAAGGTGCGCATCAGTGGAACTTTATAGGTGCGCCTGCCGATGCAGACAGCGTGCTTACGGTGGGTGCGGTCGATTCTGCGCGTAATTATGCTCCTTTCAGCTCGAATGGTCCTTCATTCGATGGCAGAGTAAAACCTGATGTCGCAGACGAAGGATGGAACGCTCTCTTTGCTTCAACAGCGGGTGGAACACAATATGGTAGCGGAACTTCATTCGCTTCACCTATTATGTGCGGAATGGCTGCTTGTCTGTGGCAGGCAAATCCATCGATGACCGCGCAACAAATTCGTAACGCAATTATTCAGAGTGCCGATCAGTATTCAAATCCTGATACTCTTTTGGGTTATGGAATTCCAAATTTTATGATTGCAAATCTCGTCTTGAGTGGAAAACCATTATCCGATTTCACCGGCGAAAATCTCATGAAAGTTTTTCCAAATCCGTTTAATGATCAATTGTGGTTCGATTTTTATTCCGACAGTTCTCAGATTCTGAATTACGAATTATTTGATGGAGTAGGGCGGAGCATGACAATAGGTTCGGTTAATGTCGGAAATCATAGCTATATACGTGAGAATATTCCGACTAAATATAATCTTGCAAAAGGCACATATTATTTGCGTGTCGTAGCGAAAAATAGAGTGTTTGTGAGAAGTCTGGTGAAAATTTAATTAACAATTAACAATTAACAATGAAGGAAATGCGTAGAATTATTGCACGTTGTTCACTGTTCACTATTCACTATTCATTATTCACTATTCTCTTTTCTCTTTCTCTTTCTCTTTCTCTTTCTCTTTCTCTTTCTCTTTCTCTTTCTGTCTTCTCTCAGGTATCTCCCGTTTGGGTGAATCGATATTCGGGAAGCGGAAATCAGGTCGATAGCTATAACGCTATCGTAACTGATAATGCAGGGAATTATTTTCTTGCAGGATATACATATAACCCGGGTACATATAGAGATTTTCTTGTGGTGAAGTTGAATTCTTCAGGCGATACGGTTTGGGTAAAGACCTACAATGGTTTTAATTCGGGTGATGATGAAGCGGTCGGTATCGCATTGGATGGAAACGGAAATATATATGTAACAGGTTACACGGATGGTGGTCCGGCGGGCGATGATATTCTTACGATTAAATATAATCCGACCGGCGATACACTTTGGACTGCCATATATAATTATTCCACCGCTAATCAGAATGATGAAGTGATCGGTATTGTTATAGATGCAGGTGGGAATGCTTATGTTGCCGGTTACAGCGATCACGATCCGACAAATGGTGTGAATTATGATTTTGTTACGATTAAATATGATCCAAACGGTGTTCAGAGTTGGGCAAACCGATATGATGGCAGCATTGATGATCGGGTTTCGGGCATTGCTCTCGATAATACAGGAAGTGTTGTCGTAACAGGCAGAACAAATAATGGTATAGATGATGATTATTATACAATTAAATATGCAGCTGCAGGAACAACTACGTGGGCTCATGCCTATGACAGAGGAAATGGAAATGATCGGGCAAAAGCCCTTGCAATAAATTCAGCCGGAGATATATTTGTAACGGGTCGAACTGACAATGGCAACAATGACGATATTACAACGATTAAATATAATTCGGCGGGATTATTAGGTTGGGCGCGCGATTATAATGGACCCGGTGGTGGAACAGACCGTCCCGATGCGATTCATTTGGATGCCGCCGGTCTGCCTTATGTCGCAGGTCATGTGGATGTTGATCCCGGGGTGAACACGAATTATGATTATGTTGCAATTAAATATACAGTTACAGGAACCATCGCCTGGGCACTCACATCAGGTGGTGCTGCCATGAATGATGATACTCCTTCAGCAATTACGGTCGATGCAAACGGAGATGTATATGTAACCGGGAAAAGCGATGTGGATGCAACTACTGCTATTTCTTACGATATTATGACCGTAAAATATATGGCTTCCGGATCACAGTCATGGACCATGCCTTATAATGGTTCAGCAAATGGCGATGATGTGGCAAATGCAATTACAATTGATAACAATGGCAATGTAGTCGTTGTCGGTGGCGGTGAAGAAACCGGCCACCACCGCGATGCAGCCATATTTAATTATTTGCCGCTCGGATCTGTTAATTGGACAAAAGAATATAATGGTGTTGGAGATTTTACAGATCAGGCAAAAGCAATGACACAGGATGTTTCCGGAAATATTTTTGTTGCGGGATATACATTTAATGAATTTCTGAACAGAAATATTATCGTTCAGAAAATTGATCCGAACGGAACGACCGTCTGGACAAAGATCATGGATGGAACGGGTGGCGATGATGAAGCTTCCGCGATCACAACAGATGCTACCGGAAATATATATATAACAGGTTACAGAAATGGTTCGGGCACTTCAAACGATTTCTTCACAGCGAAATTTAATCCGTTAGGTGATACCATCTGGACTGCCACATATAATTCACCTTTCGATGAATCGGATAAAGCAGTCTCGCTTGCCGTTGATGGAAACGGAAATGTTTTCGTAACCGGTTACAGCGATAACAATTCTACTTATATAGTTTCAGACGATATCGTTACCATCAAGTATAATAATTTTGGGATGCAGCAATGGGCAATTCGTTACAATGGCGCAGGGAATGGTAATGATATTCCGGTGAAACTTTTGTTAAATACAGGAGGCGATGCGATTGTTGCCGGCACTTCATTCAATGGAACGAATAATGATATTGTGCTGCTCAGTTACAGTGCAGCTGCCGGAGCTCAACAGTTTATTAAATTATATGATGACACAACAGGTGGCGATGATCAGGCAGTAGCAATGACGTTCGATAATACAGGAAATATATATATAGCCGGATACAATTTCAATCCAACAACAAAAGAAGATTATTTATTATTGAAGTATTCTTCTGCCGGAACTTTTCTCGGAGGAAAGAAATATAATGGAACGACAAATTCCACTGATAAACCTGCCGACATCGCCTGCGATAATTCGGGAAATGTATTTATAACGGGAGAGAGTGACATTGATTCAGATTCTAGCTCAACCAATTACAATATTGTTACAATCGCTTATGACTATACACTTTCGCAAACATGGATCGATAGTTACAATGGTTCAGCGAATACTGATGATGTGCCTTATTCAATAAAAACCGATGCGGGCGGAGATGTGTTTGTTGCAGGTCAGGTCGAAAATGGTTCCACTTTATCTCCGAATAAAGATTTGGCAGTATTAAAATATATTCCGAACGGAACTTTGACCACAGTTGCGACATATAATGGTGCGGCAGACAGCAGTGATGGTGCAAAGGCAATGCTGATATCAGGTGGCGATCTTTTCGTTACCGGTGGAAGTTGGGGTGGCACCTCACAAAAAGATTTTGTGACTCTTAAGTACGCTACATTTATGTCGGTCGATAAAATCGATCTTGCGCATAACGATATTCTTCTATATCCAAATCCTTCTTCTGATATTGTAAATATTAAATTAAAAAGAAGTTCTTCCTCCTCCAAGTCAAATATTAATATTTATGACGCACTTGGAAGGAATGTGTTCTCTTCGAATTCAATAAGTTCGAATGAATTTCAAATAGATGTGAAGAGGCTGGGGGCGGGTAGTTATTTTGTGGAGATAGTGGGGGATGGAAGAGTTGCACACAGTGAATTTATTGTGAAATGAGGTGCAATATTATATTATGACGGAGCTGGTTGAAAAAGAATATTCAATATTTCATCAGACAATGTTCAATTTTCAAGTGAAATACCTGAATTATCGATCTCGCTTCAATCAAATATCACAATTTTCCCAATAGCTATTTTCTTCTCACCTGATTCTACCTGCCAGAAATAAACTCCTGTGCTGAATGAAGTATTTATTTCGACTCGTTCACCTTTTGATGATGTGGTTGGAAGGGGAGATCTAAATACTTTTTGCCCCAATACATTATATATATAGAAAGCAGCAGAGTTTACATTACTGAGATTATATTCAAGAATAAAACTTCCGTTATTTGGATTGGGATATACAGATATTTCATTCACGCATGGAATTACACCAACCATAACAGTATCGCTGGTTCGGCAATGTGATGATAAAAGTGAGTCAGAAACTGTAAGTACATAACTCATAGTTTGCGGAGGCGAGGCAAATGGTTGTGCAGTAATATAATCGCTCAGATAAACTTGCGGATTCCATTCGTACGCAACACCGATTTCTGCAGAAGTTCCGATTTGCATATTATATCCTTCACAAATTTGCTGATCTGATCCCGCATCTGCTTTGGGAAGAACACTAACCATAACCGAATCCATACTCAAATGAGACACACTGCAAACTGTTGCCTTATTCGTATCGATTAGTGATAGAACATATATCGTGGTATTCGATGGCGAAGCGAGCGGTTGCGCGATAGTTGAATCACTTAACCCAATTGTTGGTTGCCAACGATAAATGCAACCCGAAATAGCAGGTGCACCGATATGAACACTATCTCCACAAACATTTTTATCGTTCCCGCAATTTGCTGTATTGTAATTTACAGGCATTACTGAAACATCGTCAATAAAGTAGTAGGAATAATTCCAATAGTTAGGGTTTGGGATGCCCCCAGGAACCCAGTAAGCATCAGACTGTGCATTCGAAGCGAAATTTCCAATTGTCATGTACCTTTCACCGCCTGTTGCGACGATGGAACCTGATACTAATGTCCAGTTAGTTTTATCATTTAACTGAGAAGTAGTATTGGTAAACTGCGGTACATGTATTGAATGTAGTAGACTGTTATTTGTGTTGGAATTTAAGGAAAAATACGCACCTATAGTGTTATTAGCATAATTTTCGTTATCCGCTAAACTCACATAAAACATAATACAATATTCCTGATTATGTCTTAATGAATCCAATAACTCAATTTCAATATAATCCGAAGAGTGATCAGGGGTGAATGTGCTGTATGTATATATACCTGCATAATTTTTTCCACTTCTTGGTAATTGATTTCCAAAAGTATTAATAGGTACGTCATATATTTCTCCGATTGTATCTAGAGAATCACAAAGATTAAATAAATCGCAAGTCGTACCCCCAAACCAAGTTGAGTCATTCCAAGGGAAGGCATAATTTAATTCGTCAGCGCTATTACCACACGCAGTAGTCAATTCAAAGCCTGAGTTTGGAACAAGATTTTGTGCCAGATCAATTCGAACATAAAAAACCTGTGACAGTAACGCTACAAATATAACCCACTGTCTCATAGGGTCAAGTTTTTTTGCAAATTTCTATTTAATGATGCAAAATTTAGATCTTGATATAACCTCATTCTTCTGACTTATTTTGCAGAAATAAATACCTGAGCTAAGGCCTCCTGTTTTCAGTATTAATTTATTTTCTGATCCAGTTAGAATTATTTTTGTCATTTCTTTTCCAACTATGTCTGTAATAACTAGTTCTGCCGTTTCATTTTGGGGTATGAAATAATCTAAATTAATACTTCCATTACTGGGATTAGG
>JAHEYM010000017.1 GCA_023251595.1 Bacteroidota bacterium | reverse complement strand
TAACAATTGTTATGACGGTCAAGCAATTTCGGGCTCTGTATCTGCGACCTCGTATTGCGGAGACCAAATTATTAAGCCGATTAATTTCCAAACTGTGTCTCCATCACCAGCTTGTTTGAATGTGGTGGTGAATTCGACCAACGTTACTTGTTCAGGATTCAATAACGGAACAGCTTGGGCAATTCCTTCGGATGGAACTACCCCTTATACATATTCGTGGACACCCTCTGGACAAACCGGACAAACTGCAACCAATCTTGCACCTGGTAATTACACTGTCACTGTTACGGATGCGAACGGAAATGGCTGCACTGCCACCGCTAGTGTTACAATCACCGAGCCACCATCACTCACAGTATCTACCTCAATCACCTCTGTCTCCTGTTACACTACTTCTGATGGTGTTGCTACTGCCTACCCTATGGGTGGGACTCCTGGTTATGTATATGCATGGAGCCCAACACCCCAAACCTCTCAATCAGCCACCGGGCTTAGTGCTGGAACCTATGTCGTAACTGTCACCGATGCAAACGGGTGTCATCTTGATGCTTCGGTAATAGTTCCAAATGCATTAGTGATAACGAGCATCGATATTACTGAACCTCCATGCGGTTATGGAACAGCCACAGTTCAATTTTCAGGCGGAATAGCTCCCTTCACATTCGTTTGGTTTGATGCTTCGTCTATTAATGTAGGTTCTAACCAAACTGCGACCAATCTCGTTACTGGATCATACACTGTGACCGTAACCGATGCAAATGGCTGTTCAGTTACTGGAACAACATACATCAATGAACCAATAACCCCTATGTCGGCAACAACTGATTTTTCACCTATATCCTGTTTAGTGGGTGCAGATGACGGAATGGCTTGGGTAAATCCTGCTGGTGGAACGCCACCATATTCCTACACATGGACAACTACTCCCTCATCTCAAACTTCTCTGACAGCGACAGGACTTACTTATGGACTTTACACAGTGACAGTAACAGATGCGAACGGCTGTACTGTGGATGCAATTGTCGATGTAAAAACGGGAGATGACTGCTGTGGCGAGAACCCTACTCTCATTATTCCAGCGTCGGGTCTGACGATAAGTAGCCAAGTAAATTACTCCGGGGAGACTATTCTTGTACAGGGGGATATTACAGTTATGACAGGATCTCTCGACTTCTCTTCCCAATGTAGAGTAATTTTCTGGCCTAATGTAAATGTGACTGTCATGCCAGGGGCGAAGATGACTATCAGCGACTCTCACCTTTATGCATGCAATGATATGTGGAATGGAATCCGGTTAAGTGGCACCTCCATAAATCCACCCGACAAAGCACGGCTGTTTGTTAATAAACAATCGGTCATTGAGGACGCAAGAAGTGCAGTCAAAACCGATAACTTCGGTTATTACGAAATCGTGGACTCATATTTCAATAAAAACTGGATTAGTATCGAAATTCATGGAAGCGGATTTGCGCAAACATCAACTGTAAATTCAACTTTATTTGGTTGCTCACAAAGTAACCCACCAAGTAACCCACCAACCACAAATTGCGACGGCATTATGCGTGAACCCTATCAGGCATGGGCATCACACCCACATTATGGGATAGAAATCCATAATATCGATGGGATAGATGTCGGTAATCAAAACACTGTAAACACTTTCTCTTGTCTTCAAACAGGAATTCTGAGTGAATATTCCAAAACAAATGTTGTTCATAATGAATTTTATAACATGGAAATTGTCGGCATTGAGGGCGCAGCCAATGGAGAACTCCAAGCGAAAAATAATAAGTTTAAAGATTGTCTCGAAGGGATACTCGTTACGCTAAAGACGAAAGCTGAAATAGTCGATAATTCATTTAACAATAATATCATCGGGTTTGAATCTTTCTACAATCAGATGCCCGGCTGGCAGATTGAAGTTGCTAGAAATAGCTTTTATGAATCACAAAAGAGGTCTATTTGGTGTCACCTCGATGCGGGTACATATCACTTGATTCACGATAATTTCATTACCAAAGCAAGTCTCACAGATGTCACGACAGGCATATTATGCGAAGAAGCCAATCTGCCCAGTGGCGGTTTTGGAGATATCTATTCCAATAAAATAGAAAATGTGACTTTTGGAATTCATACCGTGAACCTTGGTAAGATGCAAATATATAATCACCAGGGATCAGATGGTTATATTCACGTGCAACCAAACACAACAATTCCGCCCACTTATGGCTGTGGCATCCTGACAGAGGGCTGTGCCAATCCAAATATATATAATAATGATGTAATAACAACTGACCCAAATGGCGATTCGTATTGGTGGATTACGGGGATAAGAGTTGAATTCTGTAAGAATACTATTGTGAAATGTAACTATGTGAATAAAATTGGGGTGGGAATTTGGTTTGGTGGATTTTGTCCCTATCCCACATTGGCGGGAAATGTCTTTGATGCATGCTGGACACACTTGTATCTTAACTGGAACACTTCTGGGTTGGGCGAACAGGGGCCAAATCAGCTCAATTACGACAATGAATGGATTGGAACATACAACACTGCACTGGGTGGGGCAAATACTTTTGCAAATTCTTCAAACTTAATCCCATCTGGTTTTACGAAAATTTATTGCCGAACTGGCCCCCCCTCTCCTGATTGGCCACTAACCAATATAAGTTCTGATCCACAAATCTTCGCTCCTTGCCAGCCAATTTTACTCGATAATCAGGGACCGTTATTTTGTAGTACTTACCATCCTATAGCTCCACCGCACAATAGCAAGAAATTAGAAGAACAAATCGCTGGTGATTCGATTCCCTGGGGTGAAGATTTAACCGCTTTTAAATGGATTGCGAAAAATTACTTATATGGTCGGTATCAGGAAGATTCTACTCTCGCCCTGCAAAATTTTGTTTTGCAAAATGCAAAAGATAGTTTGGATCAGACAAATATCGCAACAATTAAAACTGTGGCGGACTCTCTCAAAAAACTTATTGGCGATTCAACAAGTAGTCAGCAGGCGATAGATTCTGTGAAAACCATCAACAGTACGATCGACCCGAATATTATCATCGAGCAGAATTACAAGAGTGTAAATAATATATATCTGAGCACGATACCCGCTGGAATATATACTTTTACAAGCGGGGAGCATGATACTTTGGTGAGTATTGCGGAACAATGTCCATATTCGGGTGGTATTGCTGTATATATAGCTAGGGTGATGCTGAGAATAACAGGGGAAAATGTTTATTCATATAACGGATGCGAAAGCTACTATCCACACGGCAGTGGGGCACGTATGAACGCGACGATTGATACCAATGTTATTGAACCAAACGGACATCTTTATCCTAACCCGAACAACGGAACCATGCAGTTTGATTATTATTTGCCTCCTGGTTCAACCGGTGATTTTTTAATTTTTGATATAGCAGGAAAACAACTTGCTACTTATTCATTGAAAGAAGGAAGTAATTCTCTGAAAATTCAAAAGGAAGAATTGTCATCAGGAATATATATGTATAAAGTAGTTGTTGATAGTAAAATTATTACCGAAGACAAATTAATTATCGTGAAATGAAAAAGCTAATTCTCTTCTTTGTTCTCTTTTCTCTATTCTCTGTTCTCTGTTCAGCGCAAGGGCAAGATAATATTTGGTACTTCGGTGATTCGGCAGGTATTAGTTTTAACAGCGGTATAGCGGTTCCTCTCACCGATGGCATAGTTTCATCTCTTGAAACCTGTAGTTCAATTTCTGATAGAAACGGCAACCTGCTATTTTATGTAGGGTCTAAATTTAATTTTGCATTCAATGATATATATCTTACTCTATGGAATCGTCAACATCAAATCATGCAGAATGGTGACACACTAAGCGGTTATTATAGTTCTACACAGGGTAGTTTGATACTGCAAAATCCTTCTGATTCGATGCAGTACTATATATTTTCGCAACCCTACGACCCTCCTTCACAAAACTTGATTTATTCAGTTGTTGATATGGCATTGGATAGCGGGCGAGGAGCGGTTGTTCAAAAAAATATTGCAATACCGTTAAGTTTTTTTCCTTATGAAAAAATGCAGTCAGTAAAACATGCAAACGGTAGGGACTGGTGGTTAATTATCCACGGATCGGGGGGTGACACTCTTGATGAATTATTAATTAACACGAGCGGTATTAACAACCCTATTCCCATAACTATTGGAAACGATTACGGGGGCACATTAGGAGGTTACGGTCAGATGATTTTTTCACCGGATGGGAATAAATTGTTTTGTGCAGGAATGTCCGGTATAATGGATTTGTTCGATTTTAATAGGTGCACCGGAGTGATTAGTAATTACCGGGAGATCGGCATTCCTCCTTATAATCTTCAGGATGGTTACTATGGCTGCTCGATTTCACCAAATAATAAAGTACTGTATGTTTCTAAATATGATACCCTATTTCAATTCGATTTGCTGGCTTCCGATATACAATTAAGTGAGCAAATAATCTGGATTGGTTCTAACACTAATTTAACCAAACGAATGGGCCAGCATAAATTGGGACCGGATGGAAAGATATATATAGCCAATTCAGACAGCATTAATCACATGACATACCCGCCTGATAATTACCCTTTCGACAGCATCACCATGAACCTGAGTGTCATCAATTACCCAGATTCACTTGGCGCGGCATGTGATTTTGTACCGTATAGTTTTTATCTTGGCGGTAAGCGTAGTTTTGCAAGTTTGCCAAATAATGCGAATTACAATCTCGGCAGATTAATCGGAAGCCCTTGCGATACGTTGACTGTTTTTTCAGCGACTCATTTGCCCCTAACAGATTACATAGAGATTTTTCCAAATCCGAATAATGGTGAATTTATTTTGCAATATAATCTGAACGGAGCGACAGAAGGAACTTTCGAGGTATTTGATGTTTTGAGCAGAAAGGTTTTTTCGGCAATTCTCGAACCGGACTCCCACGCTGAGGGGCGGGAGGAAGTGCATTTGTTCGAACGGGCAGGGCTTTATTTTTGGAGAATATTAAGCCCTAATCGGATTATTACTACTGGTAAATTTATTATATTTGACTGATACTCAACCACATTTTTGTATGAGAGTTTTAACAGAAGATATTGAAAAATTGTTTAAAAAAGCGATCGAAAAATTCGAAAAGGAATGTGCTATTTCTTTTGGCCAAATAAATAATGTCGATTTTTTTAAACAATTTACTGATTTTATAAATGTAAAAACTAAAAGTGATCTTAGCGCGAACACAATATATAAACAATTTTATATTCGTTTAAAAAACTACTCACTACCTGAAATTGGGTATAGTGTAAATTACCTAAATGCTTTCTGCCTATTGGTAGAAAACGCTGAGTACACACAAGTATTCTCAATGATAATGGATGGAGGAAATGAAATGCCCGAATTTCCTTATCCCCCATTTATCCCATGCTTTCCGGCAACACCGGCTGTCCCAATAAAGGTCACCGGGTTTAATAATGTTTGGTTGAAAGACGAATCGCACAACCCAGTAGGTACACACAAAGACAGGTTAAGTTGGGAGATATATTTATTTTATAATGAATTTATTAAAGAACAAATTGATTCCGGAACTAAGCTAAAACTACCTCGACTTTCATTAATTAGCAGTGGAAATGCGGCCTTAAGTATTCAATATTTACTTCAACTTAATGGACTACCCAATTTAAAGGTCCTAATTGATCCCAAACGTATTGATAAAATCTTGTTAGACGCCGTGCGTAAAAGTGGATGTGAGGTTTACCTTTTTGATCTTGATAAAGATGAATTATACTCCGAAGACATTCTAAGACTAACAAATAATACAGGCGGTTACGACATTACATATGGGGACAAAATTGAAAACATTAAATTTTCATTTTATGATTGGTTATCTTACGAAATTCTTAATTTGAATCCACAGCACGTCTTTATCCCATACGGAAGTGGTGACCTATATAAAAATATCGTCGAAATTTGTATTAAAGAATTGACTACTGTTAAAACAGCAAAAAGATTTTTTGGCAACAAGAATATTCTCTCGAAATGCCACTTTTTTGGCGCGACAACCGATAATCCTAAGTCTCAAATGAAAATGCTTTTTGCTCCCTACAACAGCTATCGCGAAAACAACCTCAAAAACGTGTTTTCTGGTGGTCACATAGGTCATAAATCGAATATTTACGTTGTGGAAGAAAAGTACGTGAAGCCAGCATTGAGCCTTGCAAAGATCAATGGTATTACCTGCGAGCCAAGCGGCGTTGCTGGTCTTGCTTTGTTTTTACAGATGAGAAAGGAATTGCCGCCGGATGATAAAATACTCATCATCAATACAGGTAAGATAAAGTTAGAGATTTTTCAATAAGTGCTTTGATCTACTAATTTTAGCTCCTATTTGTATAATATCGACTCCTAATCTTCGGATCAGAGTATCAGAATATCGCGGTGCATACAGCCTAATGGGCGATTCATCTGAGTCCCTTGAATCTTGTAATGATTTCATAATATTCAGATAATCAGATTAATACAATGGGCTTATAAATTTCCATTGTAACTTTGAAGCTTTGAAATTTCCAATAAGATAAATATTTTATTCGGATTGAAGAAATATTTGTTTTTTATAAATATTTGTTTGAGATTTGTGGTCATGAATAATAAGTTACCCAAAATCAAGAGCCAATGAAAAAAAGAGAGACGGGTGCATCTCACTGCAACCCGCCTCTTGAGCCATTCAAACCTGACACAACCAGGATGAACGTATTTGCCATAATACAGGATAGAAGGGCGCAAAGATAGCTCTTTTCCAAATAGGAAACAAGTGTTCGTACTCGTCAAAGTAGGTCAGGTTTGAGGTAACAAAACCCTCTGAATCTGACCATTTCTTTTATATCCCTAACCTAACCCCTCAATAAAAATGAAAATTCCCTCTACCCCTCAACTGACAGAAAGCGTGCTCCAAAATTTGACAAAAGAAATTCATGAATTTGCAAACTGGATTTCGACAGACAAAAATGATTTCCAGATTGAATTCATCACAATAAATGAGGATTGGTTTCTTAACCGGTACTCCGATATTTTAAAGCTGAACTGTTGGATTGGACAATCTTGCACACCTGACTTCCTGACGATAGTTATGTTGCACGAAGCGGTGCATGTCATAATGAATAATATCCCAACAAAAGAGGATGTTAAATTTGTTAGGGATCACTTTCATTCGCTTGCGATGAACGCGACAGATATTGAAGCTGACACAATTGTTTTTAAATACCTCAAAGAAACAAAAGACTGGAGTTTTGATCGCTATATCGCTGTTTTACATGAAAACGCAAATATCTTCGGGGATCTAAAGCCAAGGACTGTAAAAATTGAACGGTTTCTCGGCAGCTTGTGTTCAATTAAATATTTTGCACTTTATCAAAAAGGAGTTATAATGATCCCTAGTCTTGATGATTGTATCGGGGATAGTCATTCTATTCTTTTTTGGTTGATCCCAAAGTCTGGTGTACCCTTTGCCTTCCGGTTTGTAGATGTTCCTGCACGAATTTATAAAGATGTTATACGCATATACACGTCCCCGAGTAGATTTTCGGAAACAGGCTATCTCAAAATCATTACAGAATTTACCGAGAATGTTTGCAGCTCGTTATTTCCGCCGAAACTTTCAGCATGAACCATTAACTGAGATAAATATGGATATGAAAAATAAACTTACTAAACCGGCAGAAATGACAGTTCAAAATGCTCCTAAAATCGGTTTGGTGATCGGACAGGCTCCTCCCGCAAAAATTTATGCTATTCCATTCAGTGGTACTCGCCTATATAAATGGTTTAATCTTGTTGGGATTGATCAGAATATCGTAATAAATAATTTCGATTTTGATGCATTGGTTTCAACATTTCCGGGAAAGACATCAGGTGGCGATAGACCACCAACCGAGGAAGAGGTATTGCGTCATATTCCTATTCTTCTGAAAAAAATAGAAGATAATAAATTTTCACTAATAATCCCTATCGGTAAATTAGCAATACAATATATCCTCAATAATCGAAAGATAGAACTCCACGAAGCTGTCGGAAAAAAGTTTTATCGCCGACCTTTCGGTCGGGGAAAACACAATCTAACAATAATTCCACTACCACATCCGTCAGGTTTAAACCGTTGGTCGTTCAACGAACGAAATCGCAATTTATTATATATTGCACTCGATCTCATTAAAAAACAATCGCCTGTTAATACATTTAATTCCTATCCCTCATGCAAATAAATCCATCAATATCGAAATCCGCCCAATTCGGGAATCTTAGATTTCCCGTTAGAGAAGACTATGTGAAGTATTTCTTGGATAGTGGGGTTGTTGCAACCGAAAAAGACCTATGGAAAAGTGATAAATTTGTCAGCCTTATACACCGTCACTGGCATGGAGAAGGAAGAAATGGCTGTATTTTTGCGCTTCTCGCTGCAAGAAAACCTGACGAAATTGGGTGGAAGGATTTTGTAGTTACAGGAAGTATAGATGAAATAGAAAGTGGAGATACAGAGACTCTACTAAAAAACCTTATTACTCTTGCTATTTCCGACCCAAATTGTCAGGTATTAAGTTTGTTGTTTAGTAATATTTATACGGATAATGATCTTGTCAGACTGATCCGATTTTTGTTGAATATGGACATTGTCAAACTCGTTGACGAACAAGAAATTGATGATTTGGTAACCCTCTCATTACGTATTCCGTTGAACTCAGATAATGTATTATCCTGGTTAATGGCATTTGGTCCATATGATTATTTTCCACAGACAAGACAATCCCCCATCACAGAAGTAGCGATTCGTGTCAAAACAAAACCTGATATTCAATTTCATAGATTGAATAAGGACAATTTCGCGGCCCATCTTGCTGATTTACCATTGGAATACAAAGATGAAGTGATGGAAAAAACTTGGGAAAATACACTGAAAAGAACCCGTTATATTTTGGGCGAAGAGCCTAATCAGTTTTCAGCGGCAAAAACAACTTTTATCTTGCCAATTAAAATATGGAAGTCATTAATATAGAAACCACTCAATATTTTTTCTTTTTCGCTCGAATATAAAATCTTGTTTTGTCCCGCCCTGAAGTTGTTTTTTTTCCGTATTTTTCTATGGTTTCTACTATCTGTCCCAACTTTTCTCCAACGGCACAATTTATTTCTTCAAAAGCTTCCGCGAGCTTTGTTTTTGCTTTATTCGAGTGGCCCTTCATTTTCAGGATTAATATTATAATTTGGTAATATTGTTGAGATTGCAAACTAACTTAAATCTGATCAATTTTATTATTGTTCGTGATAAATTTTATCAACAAACAATCGTTAACCATCTTTTCCACTTCTTAGTCCTCAATTCTCACAACCCTTCCCGTGGTTCTTCTCCTCATTCAACTCACCTGTTTAATCACTGACTGAAGTTTATTTTTGAGAGTTTAGAATGTCGGGTATGCAAGCAGGATGGCAGAACTCGTGGTTTTTGAATAAACTTTTTTTGTTAATAAAGTTGTTAATAAAGAATTTAATATCCATTTTTTTGCTGTGATTATTATTGCGTACTTCGTTGTCCTTCTCGTTTTTTTCTTATGAATCTATAAGAAAAGAAAACCACCTACAAGTTCTCGCGAAACTGAAGTAGGTGGTTGAAAAGGCGGTGCCCATCTCGTGGGTAGCACCGTTGCTTCATAATAAGCTCTACTCGCAGAAAAGTCAAGTGCAAAATTAGATTGTGTTATTAACACAACCTAATTTTCATCTAATTATTTTTCCAGACTTCGTAATCTATTCGGAATCTGGACTTTAGGTAAATTATTATTCTGAAATTCAGTAGATAGTTTTATCAGTAACCAAAACTAAAAGCCGTGATGCCGGAAATTCGAAACACAAAAATGCCTTCAAATTCATTCAATCCAACTATTGCAAGGATGGATTTTCCCATTCTTAGTCAGATAGTTCATGGAAAACCGTTAATCTATTTTGATAATGCGGCTTCTTCTCAAAAACCTGTGCAAGTTATCAATGCTCTTTCCGTTTATTATTCTACCTACCATTCAAATGTGCACCGCGGTGTTCATCACCTGAGTGGGTTAGCTTCCAATGCTTATGATTCAGTCCGTATAAAAACCCAGAAGTATATTAATTCTGAAAGTGAAAAAGAAATCGTTTTTGTTCGGGGTACGACTGAGGGAATCAATTTAATTACCAATACATTCGGTACTCAACAGGTTAAAGAAGGCGACGAAATTATACTTTCGGAAATGGAACATCACTCAAATATTGTCCCTTGGCAAATATTGTGTGATAAGCAAAAAGCATCGATTCGTGTAATTCCCATGAATGAAGACGGAGAACTTATATACGAAGAATACATCAAGCTATTCAACGCGAAGACAAAACTGGTTGCGATGACGTACGTTTCGAATTCACTCGGCACTATTAATCCCATAAAACAATTTATCGATTTCGCACATAAGCATAATGTTCCCGTTATTATAGATGCTGCACAGGCTGTCCCGCACATGCAAGTTGATGTTCAAGCTCTGAATTGCGATTTCTTGGCTTTCAGTGGACACAAAATGCTTGGACCTACTGGAACAGGGATTCTCTATGGCAAACTGGTTCATCTCGAATCAATGCCTCCATTTCATGGTGGCGGTGATATGATCGCTTCGGTATCTTTTGAGAAAACCACTTACGCTGACGTTCCCTCGAAATTTGAAGCAGGAACCCCCAATATTGCTGATGTAATTGCATTTGGTGTAGCTCTTGATTATATGAGTCGTCCCGTTATGAAAGAAGCTTTTGAGTACGAAGAAAATCTCCTAAATTATGGGACAAAGTTATTGGAACAGATTCCCGGTCTAAGAATAATCGGTACTGCCTACCAAAAAACGCCAGTTTTATCCTTCGTTATCGAGGGGCTGAACGCTTTGGATGTAGGGATGTATTTGGATACTCGCGGCATCGCCGTACGAACAGGGCAACATTGCACCGAACCAGTGATGAAATATTTCGGAATACCTGGCACCATCCGAGCTTCTTTTATGTTCTATAACCTAAAAGACGAAATCGATCAGCTGTATATAGGATTAATAGAATCAATCAAACTATTAAGAAAATAAGAATAAAAGCTGTAAATGACTCAAATATTATTAAATTAATCACAATAAATTAAGCCAATGGAAAATCAAATTTTACAAGACCTTCAAAATTGCTTTTCTTTAGAACACAATGAGTATTTTGAAAACTTAAGAAAAGATGAATATTCTTATCTTGATGAGAAAGGACAAATTTATTTAGATTACACTGGCGGAAATGTAATTCCCAAACAATTGTTAGATAAACATTTTGAATTTTTAAGAGAAAACGTTTTAGGAAATCCACATTCTGAAAATCCTACTTCTAATTTCACAACCAAAAAAGTGGAAGAAGCGCGAGAAAGAGTCTTGAAATTTTTTAATGCAAAAGAGTATTACTGCGTTTTTACAAACAACGCTTCTTCAGCAATTCAGATTGTGTCAGAATATTACTCATTTGGAAAAGATAGCCCATTCCTTCTCACCTTGGACAATCATAATTCAATACACGGCATAAGAGGAAGTCGCCCAAATGAAAAAATAATTTATGTACCTCTTGATGAGACTGATTTAACGATTAAGGGAGAAGAACTGATAAAACATCTTATGGAAAATAAAGAGCTTAAGAATAAACTTTTTTCTTATCCAGCTCAGTCAAATTCATCAGGTGTAAAACATCCTCTTGCTTGGATTAAGATAGCGCAAGAACTAAATTGGGATGTTCTTTTAGATGCGGCAGCCTATGTGCCAACATCAAAACTTGACTTATCTGAATATAAACCTGATTTTGTCTGTATTTCTTTTTATAAAATTTTTGGTTACCCAACCGGTATTGGTTGCTTGTTGTTGCGTAAGGACAAATATGATAAAATTGGTGAAAAGAAAAACTTTTACGGAGGCACAATAAATGGGAATTCAATCCTGTTCAGCAGTCCGTTCAGCATTGAATGGTCACGAGAGAAAAAAGGAGAAGATATAAAACACGAAAAATTTGAAAATGGCACGTTGAATTACGCAGGCATTCCTGCTATCACTAATGGCTTGAATTTTATCGAAGAGCAAGGAATGGATAAAATTTCGGCGCGAGTAACAAGTCTTGCAAACTACCTAATTCAAAGTTTGCAAGAACTTAAACATAGTAATCAAAAACCTTTGATTACTATTTTTGGTCCACAAAAATGCGAAAACAGGAGCGGTACAGTTAATATGGATTTCTTAGATGAAAGCGGCTCAATTTTTTCCCATACTGAAATAGAAAAAGAGGCAAAGAAATTTAATATATCATCACGACAGGGGTTATTTTGCAACAAAGGTGTTTGTCTAACTATAAATAAAAACGATTCTATTAATTCATCAGGAACAAATCGGATTTCAGTCGGAATTGCTACAGTCAAAAGTGACATTGATACATTTGTACAGTTCGTTAAATCATTTGAGAATAAAATAAATAAATGAAGTTAAACAAACCATCCTATGCTGCAAGTATATAATACACTATCTAAACAAAAAGAACTCTTCACGCCTATATATGGTAATAAAATAAACTTTTTCGTTTGCGGACCAACGGTTTATGATTACCCTCATTTAGGTCACGCTAAAACCTATACACAATTTGATTTTATTGTCAGATATTTAAGGTATAAAGGATATGAAGTTTTTTATCTCCAGAACATTACTGATATAGATGATAAAATTATTGATCGTGCAAAAAAACTTGAAATGCCCTGGAAGGATTTGAGCATAAAGTTTGAAGATATTTATAAAGAGGATATGACTTCTTTGGGCAATACGTCTGTTAATGAATATGCAAGGGCTACAGATTATATTCCGCAAATTATTCAACAAATAAAAAATCTTTATGATAAAGGCTATGCCTATAAAGTGGAGGATGGAATTTATTATGAAGTCTCAAAGTTCAATGAATACGGTAAACTCTCTGGCCGAACTGAATTAAAACAGGAAGATTCTGTTAGTAGAATTGACGAAGGAAACGCAAAGAAGGGATGGAATGATTTCTGCCTCTGGAAAGCAAAAAAACCTGATGAACCATTTTGGGAATCAGATTTTGGAGCAGGCCGCCCTGGTTGGCATATCGAAGATACTGCAATTACTGAGTCGTATTTTGGTCCCCAATATGATGTTCACGGAGGAGCGATTGATCTTATTTTTCCACACCACGAATGTGAAATAGCGCAGATGGAGGCAGCTTCCGGGAAAATACCTTTAGTAAAGTATTGGTTCCATACGGGATTTTTGAATATAAATGCCGCTAAAATGTCCAAAAGCACAGGCAATTTCAAAACCGTAAGAGATATACTGAAAATTTTTAATTACAGAATAATTAGATATTTTATTTTAAGTGCACATTATAGAGCTACGATTGATTTTAGTATTGAAGGACTTCAGCAAGCTAAAAGTTCTTTGGAAAGGTTGAATAATTTCATCTTCAAGATTGATATGAATCTGGACGATGTTGAAAATATTTCCTATGTGGATGAAGTCAGATCAAAAATTATCGGTGCACTGGATAACGACTTTAACACTCCTGATGCCCTTGCCCACCTCTTTGATTTTATTCGTTCTCAAAATACAAAAATTAATAACGGAAAGGTAGTTTCTAATTTATTTGCAGAATTAAACCTAATATTCGGTGATATCTTCAATACGAGTGATAAAGCCATACCGGAAATTTATATTATGGAGTTGATTAAAGAAAGGGAGCATCATCGAAAAACTAAAAACTTTAAGAAAGCTGATGAAATAAGAGATTTATTAAAAAACAAGCATATTGAACTCTATGATTCGCTCGACGGGGTTAAATGGAGGGTATTAGAACAATAATTATTTATGTGCTATACTGCTTTTATAAAATTAAGGTTATATTATCTATATGAATTCTAAATATAAATTCGAAACTAAAACAATTCATGCAGGCATTTCACCAGATCCGACTACTGGTGCGATTATGACACCCATTTATCAAACGTCAACCTTCGTCCAGTCGGCTCCGGGCGATCACAAGGGCTATGAATACTCGCGTACTCAGAATCCTACACGAACCCCATTACAGAAAAATATCGCTGCTCTCGAAAACGCAAAACATGGTCTGGTTTTCGCGAGTGGAATGGCTGCAACAGATGCTATCATCAAACTTTTGATGCCGGGCGATGAAGTGATCTGTACCAATGATCTCTATGGGGGAACCTACAGAATCTTCACCAAAATATTTGAAAATTATGGGTTGAAATTCCATTTTATTAAGATGGAAAATGTTCAGGATGTTTTAAAATATATCACCCCGAAAACAAAAATGCTTTGGATTGAAACACCTACCAATCCGATGTTGAACGTCGTGGATATCGCAGGTGCAGCACTGATCGCCAAGAAACATCAGTTAAAGCTCGTTGTTGATAATACCTTCGCTTCACCGTATTTACAAAATCCCATGAATCTTGGCGCCGACATGGTTCTGCACTCCGTCACAAAATATATGGGCGGTCACTCAGATGTTGTGATGGGTGCGATTGCTTTGAATGATGATGAGACTGCTGAAAGGCTTGCGTTTATTCAGAATTCCTGCGGTGCCGTGCCCGGTCCGATGGACTGTTTCCTGGTGTTGAGAGGTATCAAAACACTCCATCTTCGTATGCAAAGACATTGTGAAAACGGGAGAGCAATTGCTGAATTTTTAGCATCACATCCCAAGGTGAATAAAGTTTTCTGGCCCGGTTTTCCATCACACCCCAACCATGATATTGCAAAATCGCAGATGCGAGACTTTGGTGGAATGATGTCCTTCACCCTGAAGGATGATTGTATTGAAAATGCAAAAAAATTACTTTCTGCCACTAAACTTTTTTCTTTAGCTGAATCGCTCGGAGGAGTAGAGTCACTGATTGGTCACCCCGCCAGCATGACACATGCTTCCATTCCGAGAACAGAGAGGGAAAAAGCAGGTGTTTCCGATTCCCTCATTCGGCTCAGTGTAGGTATCGAGAATATTCATGATCTCATTGATGACTTGAATTTTGCGCTCAAGATTTGTTGAAGAATCTTCTATAGACAATTGTAAATACCAAAGACCGGATGTCCTTAGATTATATTTTTACTACTGGTGAACCAGGTATCTTAGTAGAGATACACCTTCCCAAAAAAGCGGCCTATCAGAAAAAGTTATATAAGACACTGACGGAGGGTTTTACAATTAACACAAAGAACTATTTTTCTGGCAGACATAAAGCAGAAATAAGAGAGTTCCTGAGAAATTATGATTATGTGGCAGATAATTATGACGGTTTTATAGATCCATCACAAAAAGTATTTTATGGTTATTCGATGTACGAAGTCGATGGCGTCTTTTATAATTCAAAGCAGAAAAAGATTGATGAAGAACGGACACAAATTATCCGCTTAATTTTTAAACCTGAAATCGATGAAATTTGGAAACAACTTATGGTTAATTTGCCTAAATCCAAGATTACACGAGATGACGTAAATTATTTAGTAAGACATTTTCTGCGTTCATCTTATAGAAACCGAAAGGATGCTGGTTTTGAAGATTTGGGGAGAAGAAATAAGAAAGGAATAAAAAACATTGAAAGTCAAAAAATTCTTGATTTGTTACAAAGGTGGAAGGATTTAACAGGGCTGTTTCTCTTTGGATATATAGTGTTTCAACTCACAAAGGGGGTCAATAAAATTGAAGATGAAATTTGGATTAGTTCAAGTTGGAATCTTGTAATTAACAGAATAATTAAACCTTAAGAATCAAATTATTTAATTACTGATTTATCATGTTATTTTGATAAGTTATCACACTAACTCTTATTCATTTATTAGTCGATTATTTTGAGTAGTTCTATCAATTTGGTTATCGTAAACGTTGGCTGAATTCCCAAAGACTCAGGTGATATATTGGAGAACTTCCCATTCTTAAACCAGACAGTTGATAACCCTAACTCAATCGCAGGGATAATATCTGCTTCAATATAATCTCCCACAACCAAAATATTTTTTCTTAGAACATGGCAGTCTTACATAGCTTTTTTATAAGATTCGAGTTTGCTGTCGGATGATTTTATGTAATATATTCTGTCAACATACCGGACAAAATATTGATCTTCAACCAGTCTTTTTCTACTCGGTTTCTCAACCCTGCTTACAATACAAATTTTAAATTTATTCTCACTCAGGATGCTCAATACCTTTGAACATCCTTCCATCTCAATATTATTATCGGGGTCGTACAGGGTTCGGTTAAAATCAAAAATGAGAAGGCGGGTTTTCATCATACTGAACCCAAAGATACATAAAATCCACGTCATGATAAAAGCTTAAGATTACTTGTAATTCCAGTTTTTATTTCCCCCTTCCTCGCTCCTTGGTCTTTTCTTTTCCCTTGTTCCTTATCTCTCCCAATTCATTACCTCTTTTCTGTTCTTTATTCAATTCTCCTAATCTATCCTCATTAAACCCAAGCCGTTTAAATCGATGCTTCACATTGTTTGAAATAACGCCAGTAACTCTTCCGGCTCGTTTGTAGAGTTTCAATCCGCTTTCTTCCAGTTTCTCGAAGAAATCCTTTTTTGAATTTGCCATTTTGTAACAGGTTTTAAGTTTTGCTGTGATTAAATCTTTTTGTGTTTCTTTTCGGGTGCGGGTTTTTAATTGGTATTCTTTTTCTGTGACACTTTTTTCCTCCCCCTTTTTGGGGGAGGTTAGGTGGGGGCCTCCGTGAGCGACGACTGATTTTTTTAGTTCGGGGAATTTTTCTATTTGATACTCCTGTATTTCTTTTTTGAGTTCGGTAAATTCGGCTCTCGACATTCGGAGTGATTTTCCAGTCTTATGTTCAAGACCGGAAGCGCATATATGAACATGATAATGTCCTTTATCGAAATGCGGAACGGCAACATACATTCCCTTTTTATTTCTCTTTTCAATATATTCTCGTGCCATTTTTTCCATCTTGTCGAGAGATATATTTTTTGAATCATCTTTATGCCAAGACAATATTTCGTGGGTGAGAATGACAGAATTTTTTCTGTGTATATTTCTGTGTGTTTCATTTTCCTTATATTGTTTTTCCCATTCTTTAATCGTATTTCCTTTCAGGTTATGGGTAATTGCAAAACTCCCGCCTTCTCTGTCGAAAAGACGGTCTTTTTGTTTCATCATATATTCAAGAAGTTTCTTGAAATGAGCTTTCTTGAATGATTTTATTTTTACAATCATTTATTACTTCCGATGGATTTCTAAAGAGGGAATGTATTTCGGCTTCTAACTTTTCAATTCTCTTTTCGATTGCCGTATATTTGTTTTCCCTGTCCCATGTATATTTTTCTTTCAGACGGGAGATGTTTTGTACTTCGTTCAGGCAGTCAGAAAGATATTGCTCCAATTGAGCCACCTGCAAGGTATCCGGTACAATGTACCGCTTCGCAATGTAAGCAAGCACAGCAGAGCGTATAAAGCCCGTTACGGTCATTTTATGGCGTTTGGCAGAGGTTTGCACCCGGCTTAATTCTCCCTTTCTGTCCGAAAAATTAACCGTGTATTCCGGCTTGTTTTCCCGTTGTTTCCTTTTGTATTTCAACAAATATATTTTCCTATATGCTTTTTTCGCTGATTTGATTTCCATGTCGGTTCCGTTTTCGAGAACTCCGACTGATTCAAGGTATTCCCACATTTCGCTGTTCTTGCGCTTACTCATTGTCATTTTCCTCTTTAGCATTAAGTGCCAAAACCGGAATTGTATAATCCTCTATTTCCCGATTCATTTCCGGTGGGTTTAATTCGCTGTATGCCCTGTAATTCCTGTTTTTGTAATATGGTCGCAGTCGCGCCATAATAGGCGGGTGGTTACCGGAAATGAGCAGTGCGCGTGATTCTCTCATTGTCCTGATTTCATCATTGGTCATTAAAGGTCTGACTATTGTTCTCCCTTTGTCGTCCTCATATTGATATTTTCCAAGTGTCTGCTCCAGTTCCCTTGAAGTTTCGAGAGACTGTCCCGGGAAAAACATTTTCGCAAAACAATTTGATTTAATTGCATCGGCATCATTGCGCCCGTAGTTGTGAATAATTTGTGCGAAATCCTGCACCAAGAGCATTATTCCAGCACGATGTTTTCTGACATTAGCAACAGCAAGTTGAAGAGTTGGGAGATTCAGCGAAGAAGCCTCGTCAATAAGAAGAAAAATATCTTTCTCTGAATTTTTGGGAAAACGGCTCATGATATATGAAAAGAGTTGCTCGAAGAAAACAGAAGTGAGGACGGAATAGTATTTTTGATCAGCGACGGAGTTTTGAATGAATAGGGCGGTTTTCTTTTCTCTGAAATCCTGCATATTAAGATTGTCGAATGAAGTTACCTGCGCAACTTTTTCATCGTTGAATATTAGGAGTGCGGCTTTGCATGTGGCAATTACTCCGCTCACTACTTTGTCATCATACGCGAGAAATGATTTATATTCCGCAAATAAAGCATCGTCAGCATACCGACTAAAAAGGCTGTCCACCTTTTCAGGATTTCCGCCTAAATAATTCAGTAGCAGACGAAGGTTATACATATTCTGAAATTCCGGTTCCTGTTTTTTCAGAATGGTAATGAGCATAGTAAGAAGTGCCGTTCCTTGTAAACTCCAAAATGGGTCTTTCGCTTTTCCGAGCGTATTTTCAATTAGCATGGAAGATATTTTTTGAATATCAGAGGAAGTGATGGCTCTAATCAACGGATTAAATCCACAGGAAATGGAAGGGTTCGCGAAATTCAATACTTTTACTTCATATCCTCGTTGCACAAGGTATCCGGAACTCTTAGAGAATAATTCACCAGAGGGGTCGTTTACAACGAAGCTACCCTGCATCGTAAAGAGTGAGGGAATTAAAACGACGCTCGATTTTCCCGTACCGGTTCCTCCAATAATTAAAGCGTTCTGATAGGAATGTTTCACCGAAAGATTTCTTCTTCCGGTCAGACAAAACCCACCGTATCCGCTTGATAGGATGGAACCCTGGGAGATAAAATCGGCGGAGTATTCCCGATTACGTTTAAATGCGAGTTCGAAGAATTCAAATACAAATTTGAGCGAACCTTCGAATAAATTAATAATGAAGTCGAAGAATTGTACCATAGCGTTTATGTTATTTTATTTTTTTGATTTATAATATTTTTCAACCAGGCATTTAATTCATGAAGTATTATTTCTCCGATACGAGTAACTCCCCACAGACACATCAGAAAAACTTTGAGAATAAATTTAACTACTCCCATAAATACATTTCCGGCTTCCATTTTCTTTTTATTTAGTTTGTGCTTAACATTAGAGATCCCTTCGGGCAATGTCATTAAGTTAAGCATCTAATAAGCTGGTTTAAAGTTAGTAAAGGTTCGAAATTTACTCTTCGTCTGTGGATTTTTTCTAACTCTTTTGAATTTCCGATTTTTCCTTACTG
>JAHEYM010000288.1 GCA_023251595.1 Bacteroidota bacterium | reverse complement strand
CTGATTGAGCGGATCAAATATGATATTGATTAGAAAATATTTTACGTTTAAATTGCGGTTTCTTCCCGAAATTTAACAGCAAACCAACTTCAATCTCAGTCGCTTTCAAATAGTTAATAAGCTGAAATTCATCTTCCTCACACAGTGTTTCAGCAGTTTTCAGTTCAACAATCACTACCGATTCAACGGTCAAATCAGAAGCATAATCTCCAACCTTTATTCCCAGGTAGTAAACCTTAATTTGTCGCTGTTTTTCAACAACTAAACCCATCGATTCCAGTTCAATAGCCATAGCATTCTCATAAACTTTTTCAAGAAAGCCATATCCAAGGGTGTTAAACACCCGGTAAAACGCTTTAATAATTTTTTCGGTAATTTCCGAATACTTATATTTATCAGTGTTCATCAGCCCAATCCGCGTTATCTGCGTTCCATTTTAAAATCTTCAAATAATCAAAAATCCAAAATAAAGGTCGCAATGTGATCCGGTTCAGAAAAGAGTAGCGAATTAATTCACCCTCGTACCACTCCTGCTTTCACAAGAGAATCACATTACGACCGAACAACAACATGGTTAACTAAACTTTCCAAATTTTAGCACCTTTCGGTCATGTGTTGTTTTCCTTTTATATTATTAAAATGCTGCGAAAAGCTGTATGTACAAGGTCGAAGCGCGAAACCGAGATCCATAAGGAAACGAAAAGCAGCATTTTTTTTCATTCTTTCTTTGAATTATGAAGCAAAGTAAAGACAGCTATAACCTTCAGTCAAGGACAAACTTTTATTTTTGAGACAGATTCATGGGCAATTTTATGTTCGTATTCGAAGAAATTTCCGACTACATTCTAAGTTTTCTCCCCTCAGCTTCAATCCTTCTCCCTTGCCATAGACGAGGAGAAAGAGGCGGGCACCCTTCTCCCTTGGGAGAAGGGACGGGGATGAGGGTGTGGACACATTCATTTTATCGGGACAATTGCTGACCAAAATATTTTTTATTCCTTTTATTGATATTATTGATTTTAGTTGGCGGAAAGTCGCGTTAACACTACATTTGCAACGAAAACAGTTTTCTCTACCATTTAGAAATTTTTTCCTTTGGCAACCACGGCAGACCTCGCAGAATTTCTTGAAAAGGCAAAAGACCATACCATTTTCGATGTGCGTAGTCCTAGAGAATATGAACAAGGTCATATTCCGGGTGCGCTCAATCTACCATTGCTCGATGATGATGCCCGTCGCGAAGTAGGTATCACTTTCAAACGTGAAGGTCGTGAAAAGGCCATCCTCAAAGGGTTTGATCTGTGTGGAACGAAATTTTCATCCTACATTGAACAAGCTACCCAAATGGCCACGTCGAAGCATGTCTTCACTTATTGCTGGCGTGGAGGTCTTCGCAGTAACATTATGACGTGGCTTCTTTCGCTGTATGGTTTTCAGGTTACTATGTTGAAAAATGGGTACAAAACATACAGGCGTTGGGCTCTGCAAAAATTCGAGGAGACGTATCCCATCATTGTAGTCGGCGGACTTACCGGCTCAGGAAAAACAATTGTGCTGCATCAGCTCGCAGATGCCGGCGAACAAATCATCGATCTCGAACAATTGGCTCATCATAAAGGTTCAACTTTCGGCGCTCTTGGACAGGAACCACAACCCACCAACGAACAATTCGAAAATGATCTCGCATTAAAACTTCATTATATAAATAAAAATAAAAATCTTTGGCTTGAAGATGAAAGCCGGCAAATCGGAAAAGTTAATATTCCGGATCATATATATAGAGTTATCAGAAAAGCCCCGGTCGTTAAAATAAACAGAGATGATAATTACCGTGTTGAAAAACTGGAAAAAGAATATGCGAATTTTCCTGTCGAAGAATTGATTGAAAGAACGACCTGTCTGAGAAAAAGATTGGGAGACTTGCGATTACGTCAATCTATTGAATTTCTGTTATCAGGAGATAAAATTTCCTGGGTGAAAATGATGCTCCAATATTATGATAAAATGTATATATATGGTCTCTCCCAACGTGAAATAAATTCTATATATGAATTGAATATAGAGTCGGTTGATTCATCCAATTTCATGGAAGATATAAAATCATTGGCATCGAAAATAGAACGCTGATGACACCCTCACCCTTGATCCCTCTCCCAAAAAGGAGAGGGAAATAGACTCCCTTCTCCCTTGGGAGAAGGGCCGGGGATGAGGGCGTTATCAGCGTTCCAAAAAAACTCTTTATTCAACCAATAAAAAATAAAAAATGGAAGAAATTAAACTAACGCATTTTAGCCATGGAGGAGGATGTGGATGCAAAATCGCACCACAAGTCCTCGATGTAATATTAAAAGGAAATGAAGCGCAAAATCATTTTCCAAATCTGATCGTCGGAAATTCCGGTCGTGATGATGCAGCAGTTATTGAACTCAACGGACAAGCACTCATCAGCACCGTCGATTTCTTTGCACCCATTGTCGATGATCCCGAAGAGTTCGGACGAATTGCAGCTGCAAATGCACTCAGCGATATATATGCGATGGGCGGAAAACCGCTGCTCGCAATAGCAATTCTCGGTTGGCCCGTAAAAAAGATTGCTCCCGAATTAGCAGGATTGGTTGTGAAAGGTGCCATGTCTATTTGTTCAGAAGCAGGAATTCCTCTCGCCGGCGGACACAGCATCGACTCTCCCGAGCCAATTTTCGGTTTATCGGTAAATGGAATCGCACCATTAACTCATATTAAAAAAAATAATACCGCGAAAGCCGGCGATCTTCTTTTTCTCACAAAACGGCTCGGGACGGGCGTTCTGGGCACTGCGATTAAAAGAGGATTAATTACACCTGAAGATCATGTCGCCGTTGTTAAATCTATGTGTACATTAAATAAAGCGGGCGAACAATTCGGTAAATTAAATTATATTTCAGCGATGACTGATGTAACAGGTTTCGGTTTATTAGGTCATCTCGTCGAAATGACCGAAGGTTCAAATCTCGTTGCGGAAATTAAATTTTCAGAAATTCCCATATTCGCAAACGTAGAGAATTATATAAAACAAATGTGCTTTCCCGATAATACCTATAAAAATTGGAATGCAGTTGAAAATAAAGTTTCAGGAATTGAAGGTACCTCATTTATCATGCTCTGCGACCCTCAAACCAGCGGTGGATTATTAGTCGCAGTTCATCCTGATCATGCTGATGAATTTATTGTGGAAGCACGAAATCAGGGAATCCCTGAAGAGCTTCTTCACCCGATTGGAAAATTAAATAGCGTTAAGGAAGGCGAAAGCATTAGAATTAAAGTGAGTTAAAAATCAGGTTAGTTCCGTATTATCAGGAGTAATTTATAGAAAGCAGATGACGCTCTTGCCTGCCGTAGCGTGCGAAGGTATGGGATTTTGCTGATTAAATTTGATTTGTTGGTAGTGATAGAAGAAACCTCTATATTTGAACTTTGATTTGAGTCCCAATTTTCATCATAAAAACTTTTCTTTTTACTCACTTTTTAAATCCTAAACACATGAGCAACATTAAGCTTTTTGAGAACAAAAAAGTCCGCAGTCATTATGATGCGGAAGCTGAAAAATGGTATTTCAGCATAGTGGATATCATCGAAATCTTAACGGATAGTCCAAGACCCAGAAAGTATTGGAATGCCCTAAAAACCAATCTGAATTTTGAAGGAAGTGAGTTGTCCCAAAAATTGGGACAACTGAAAATGCAATCCGAAGATGGTAAATATTATCTTACTGATGTTGGAGATACCGAACAACTTCTACGGCTAATCCAATCGATCCCCTCCCCCAAAGCCGAACCGTTTAAACAATGGCTGGCGAAATCAGAAACAGAGCGAGAAAGAGAAAGAGAATGCAGACAAAGAAAAAAGGAATTAGCTACTTTGCGTCCTTTGCGCTTAACCTTCGCGAACTTTGCGCTAAAAAAAAATATTGTTGCTAATCAGTACGCTATCCTGAAAGAACAGGACAATTTGTGATAAAATCTTTTGAAACTATCCTCTCGCCGAACTCTTAACAAGAGCAATAGCAGAAGCTGAACGAGCAAAAGGTCTTCAGGAAAATGCAAAGGCAGGAAAGAAAGGTGGCAGAATTGCAAAAGATGCGCGGCTCGCTCTCGAACAGAAAACAGGGAAGAAGGTGATCACTAACGAAAATTTTCTGCCTACAGTCAAAGTGAAGCGGAAAATAGATAAAGGAGAATAAAGCCTTTTCTTTTTACGCACTTTTAACCACTAAACCATTGTCTAATAAATACTTTACTTCATTCCACCACCACAATTTTTTATTAGAGCTATAAATGCCATTGTTACATCATTTTGTTTTTCCTCATTTAATTCACCAATAATATAGTAGAAATCAAAACCATGATCGCTTTTTGAAAAAGGGTTTTTGAAAAAATGACCGTTAAAGCTATGAGTTTTATTTATCCCTTTTAAATAGTTATCCATATCTATCACACGATATTTATTATATTTTTTAATGTCAGGATAGAGGTCAGATACATTAACAAATGAGTTTTCATTATTTGTTTTTAGTTCCTTGCCGCCTTCAGGAATGTAGGCATCGCCAAGGTTTATAGAAATAAACGAAACATCGCCGTAATCACCTTCCCATCCACTGGTCGTAATACAGAATATACATTTATCCATCCAAACCTTGTTCCATGGTTGAGCAAAACTTTGTGGACGCATAGGATACTTATTCATAGCTTCAACAATTAAATTATATGCATCATTTGTTGACATGCCTTCAAATTTCTTAATGAGGTCACCTAACTTTGTATTTTCTAAAGTAATTTTAATTTTTAAGAGTTCTGCCTTTTTTTCTTCGTCTTTACCATTGCTATTATAATATCCAATACAAGCCATGCATTCATTATACATTTTTACGGATCTGTTATTAACCCGATCCCGATTCTTCTGAAGTTCTTCTTTATAGCATTTAGCCTTTAAATAACTGGTTTTAACTTTAGCATCCGGGTTTAGCTTTTCAACTTTATCCAAATATACTAAGGCCTTGGCATATTGCAGACGGGTAAATTCGTCCTGAGCTAATTGAAACGTAGCTATCGCCTCTTCAACATTTGTTTGGGCGGCTATTTTACTTGTAGTTAGTAAAAAAGTAAAAAGCGATAATAAAATTATTTTTGTTTTCATATTATTTTTTACAAGCTTTTGAAACCAGTTCGAATGCTTTATACAACATTAACATATCCTTTTTTGTTATATCAAATCTTTCTTTGAAAAAGTCAGTCAATTGGAAGTGAATCCCATTTTGAACCACAAAACGTTTCGAATTAGAATGTGTTTTAAGTTCGCCTTTATTGAAATTTTCAAGGTCATTATTAAAATGTTTTTCATATTTTCCAAATGAATAATAATCATTATAGACTATTGAGCATGAAGAAAAATCAATCTCATCAGAATTTTTTACCGTGCATTGCGAAAAATTTATTTTATAAATTGTAACCAGATTTGAGTAATCGAGATGACCACGCAATTTCATTGTGATAAATTCTAAAGTGCAATTATCCACAAATTTGGAAGTCCAAGCTAAACCACTGTATTCAGTATGTCCTTTGAATTTTGTACTTCCAAATACAACATCCGTAATATAACTATAG
>JAHEYM010000287.1 GCA_023251595.1 Bacteroidota bacterium | reverse complement strand
ATACGTTTTTTAGACAATGTTCGTTGCTCAGTTTCTGATCAAAATCGCCGCTCAACACATCCCACATCACCAAACGGAATCTTTTTTTCAGTTTCCTCATCTTTGAAAATGTAATTTTTCCATAAGGCGGGCGAAACAGATCTGAATTCACCACCTCCGCACATTTATTTATATTTTCAAGATATAACTGATCAGAAACTTTCCATCCGTTCAAATGATCGAATGTGTGATTCGCGATTGAATGTCCTTCCTTCACCACCTTTTCAAACAAAATCTTGTTCTCGACCACGTTTTTTCCAACGCAGAAAAATGTTCCTTCACCATGGTTTTTTTTCATCGTATCGAGAACAAAATCTGTTGCCTCCGGTATCGGTCCATCATCGAATGTGAGATAGATCGTTGGTTTTTCTGACTTCATCCTCCAGACGACGGAAGGAAAAAGTTTCCGGAGAAGAGACGGTGTCTGAACCATATACATCTCCGGAATTATTATTTTTTACGCGTATTAAATTGCTGATAAGAATCCATCAAGTGGGCATCAATAATTTTGGCAAGCGAATCGCGGTGATTTTGATTTGCATATTTTTTTAATTCCTGAAGCACAGCAGCCGATTGTTGCTGTTGCCTTTCTACCTTACGTGCATTTTCACCCTTCATCTGTAACATCACATTGAGATCACTTGCATATATTTCCGTCAGTCTTTTAATCAGTTCATCGCCCTTCGCAATATCTCCGGCACGATAATATAAATCGGGATAACGTAATAAGAATATATTAAATGGAACCGTCACCTCGGGCATCTCTTCTAGACTCTTATTCAACACTTTCACCGCCGAATCTTTTTTTCCTTCCTGTAATAATTGTTCCGCAAGACGGGCAAAATTATTCCGCATATTCATTGTCATCCGCAGAATATTTTCGTCGAGATAAACTTTCGGATTCTTCATACCTCCCCAATGATATTTGTTCATCAGATTATCGTACATCGCATTTGTCAGAATCCTGCCGTACTGCTGATCGGGATTCGGATCATTTTTCACCGGAACAATTCTATACGCCAATCCCTCCAACTGAAAATAACTTTCCAAATTCATATAACTGTCGCTGCCTACGGTAATTGCAAAATACATCGGACGTTTCCAATTATTTGTCGCGAGCATATCAAGAATGATCAGATCGGCTTTGGTAATATAAGCATGTTCAATTTCCCATTCCATCGTCTTCGCTATTTTTCCGGCGAGTTCTTTGGGTACAGTACCGTTATCAACTACCGTTGCAGAATCGATGGTGAGTTTAAATTTCTTCACCGGAATAAAATTCAGTGAAACACCGGCATTCGTTTTCACTTTCGCATCAGGGTCCTCACTACAAACGAATTTCACAAGATCCTTCAACTCCATTGCATCCTTGAATTTGTGATCGACAAACGGGATATAATTTCGTTCATCCGCTACATATTTTTCAAGCGGAATAGAAATCGGGAGAACATCTGACTCATATGCTTTTCGACGCATCTGATTCACATACCAATCCGTGTTGAAGAGACTGAGATTCACTACACGAACATCGGTACGGATATTTTCCACTTCCTGTGCATACCACAGAGGGAAAGTGTCGTTATCACCGTTCGTAAATAGAATTGCATTCGGAGCGCAGGACATCAGATAATCATAGGCGAAATCGCGAGCAGTAAATCTTCCTGAGCGGTCATGATCATCCCATCCATCCTTCACCAAAACAAAAGGTACTGAAGCGCAAACTACCGTCCCTATTATACCTGCCTGAATTTCCTTCATCCGTTTCTTCAACAAATCGATAACGGCGAGGGTTCCCAGCCCGATCCAGATTGCGAACGCATAGAACGAACCCGCATAAGCGTAATCACGCTCACGAGGCTGCATCGGATTCTGATTCAGATAAACGACGATGGCAATTCCGGTGATCACAAATAAAAGCATGACAACCAGACTATCGCGCCAATGTTTTTTGAAGTGATAATAAAGTCCGATAAACCCGAGAATCATCGGAAGTAAATAAAATTTATTCCGTCCCTTGTTGTGTTCCGTGTTATACATCAGTTTATCCTGAGGACCGAGTCGCCAACTGTCGTAAAAATTTATGCCCGAAATCCAATTGCCATTCAATGGTCCACCGGCAGCTTCACCCTGAATATCGTTCTGCCGCCCGGCAAAATTCCACATGAAGTAACGCCAATACATAAATCCAATCTGGTATGAAAAGAAGAAGTCAAGATTTTCTCCGAAAGTGGGTTTTCGATCTGATTTTATTGCTTCCCACTCCTTATATATTTTTATATGCGAGCCATTTGTACTGAACATTCTCGGAAAAACTGTGCAATCGTTCGGGTCGTATTTGGGGATGTCTTTATGCCCGCCTGACTTATATGTTTTTGATACCGCATCGGGATAGTAAGATTCACTTCCGGCTTCACTCCCGATATATTTTGCATTGTAATATGGTCCGTAAACCAGCGGTCTGTCACCATACTGTTCACGACCGAGATAAGACAATAGCGAGAAGACATTTTGCGGATCGCCTTCATCCATTGGGGTATCGGCATCTGATCTAACCACCAATTGCGCGAAAGAAGAGTAACCGATAATGATGAAAATGAGACAAAGCGTTACTGTATTCCAAAGTGGTTTCTTTTTTTTATGTGTGAAGATGACCGCGTATGTGAGGCCTGCAATGGCAAGCACAGCATAGAACAAGACACCAGATCCGAATCCGAAGTGCAGCGTATTGACAAAAAATTTCTCGAACCATGACGCGATCACAACGATACCCGGAACGACGCCATACTGTACAAATAGGAGAACGCCCATTCCCACAGCCGATGCAGCAACAATTCCCCAACCAGTCGTTTTGTATCTTCTGAAATAATAAATGAATGCAAGTGCAGGAATCGTCAGCAGGTTGAGCAAGTGAACGCCAATCGATAAGCCCATGAGATACGCGATGAGAATGATCCATCTCACGGAATGTTTTTCGTCAGCGCATTCCTCCCATTTCAACATGGCCCAAAACACGACGGCTGTGAAAAATGCAGAGGTTGCGTACACCTCACCTTCCACTGCGGAGAACCAAAACGAGTCGGTGAATGTATATGCCAGTGCACCGATAAATCCTGATCCCAAAATCATAATCTGCTGTGCCTGAGTAATTTCGCCCTCCTTCACAACAATTTTGCGAACAAAATGTGTGATCGTCCAGAAAAGGAACATGATGGCGCCGGCACTCATCAAAGCTGACATAATATTGATCATTACAGGCACTTTTTCAACATTCCCACCGGCGAAGAGGGAGAAAACCTTTCCCATCATCAGAAACAGTGGGGCTCCGGGCTGATGTCCAACTTCTAGTTTATAGGAAGTTGCGATGAACTCGCCACAATCCCAAAAGGAAGCGGTTGGCTCGATGGTCGAGATATAGACAAATGAGGCGGCCAGAAAGCAAAGCCAGCCCGCGATGTTATTGAATTTACGGTAGTTGGTCATAATAAATGCAGTGAGAATGCGAAGATAATGTTTTGTAGGCACATGAAGAGTCATGTGCTATAAGGAAAGCAGTGAGAAAATTGAAAAATTCCCCGTTTTCTCCTCCCCATTTGGGGAGGTCAGGAGGGGCGGGAGGGGTTAGGGGTGGGTTGTCCGACTAGGGCTCGAACCTAGACTCTTCTGAACCAAAATCAGACGTGTTGCCAGTTACACCATCGGACAAGGGCGGCAAAAGTAGTGATTCTGTACGAACAAAACAATTGGCAAAAAGAGGAATTTGAACTATCCGAATACTATTCATACATTTACCTCTTCAATTGAACATTAAAAATAATCTCCCATGAAACAACTTTACACCAACCTCCTAAAGCTTTTTGTTCTTGTTTTACTAACCTCGGCAATGCCTAATTGCCTTTTTGCGGGTAATAGTGACTGGACTGTAAAATGGGGATCAGAAAAAGTTTTCATAGAAAATAAGGGACAGTTTCCGGTGATTCCGATTAAAGGTGTTGCTTCTTCTGATATATTATTTGCTTATGATGATGGACAGTCACTTATATATTTCACACAAAAAGGTCTTATATATAGTTTCAATAAAAAAACAAAAGCTGAAGAAGATATTGATCGGGGTGGAAATGAGGGTGAAAGAGAAGATGAAAAAGCAGAAACACAAACTGATATTGTATATATGAATTGGGAAGGTGCGAATCTGAATGTTAAAATTGAAATGACGGGTGCTGTGAAGGATTTTCATAGTTATGCAGTTCGGGATGAAAAGAATTTGAAAAATTTCAATGATCTTAAATCCTTTAAAAAATTAACATACAAAAATCTTTATCCAAATATAGATGTTGAATATGTTTTTCATAGTGGAGAAGGAATTGAATATTCTTTTATTTTAAATCCGGGGGCAGATATGTCGCAAGTGAAAATGAAATATGATGGTTCACATAAACTTCTTATAAATAATTCGGGTGAAGTTAAAATAAGTACTGCATTTGGTGATATTACGGATCATGCTCCGCAATCATATTATTATGGGAATGGCGGGTTCGATTTAATTCCCTCCGCATTTACTCAAACCGGAAATACCATATCTTTTTCACTTGGTGATTATGATCACTCCGTTACGCTCATTGTCGATCCCTGGACGGTCAATCCGCCAATGTCGAACTCAAATAAGGTTTGGGAAGTTGAAAAAGATTCAACCGGCAATGTGTATATATATGGAGGTGATACGCCGATGAGATTAAAAAAATACACTTCAGCAGGCACATTAGTCTGGACCTACACTACGCCCTGGGATACTGCGAATTATTGGGTAGGAACATTTATCGTTGATAAAGCCGGAAATTCATATATCACTTCAGGTTCCAATGGTGAAATTTCAAAAGTATATACAGGGAATGGTTTAGCTTGGCACAATGATCCGAATGGTATTTTCGGTCCGCTTTTCGAATATTGGCATCTTGCATTTAATTGCGATGAAACGCAATTAGTTGTTGGCGGTGAACGAGGACAAAGCGCGTTTAATTTTCAAAGTTTCAGAGGCTCAATTATGAATATAAATCTCAGCAGTGGTGCGGTTCTAAATTATGTAGATGTAGGATACGTGGCAGGATTAAATATTAAAGAAGTGAGATCGATTTGTTCGTCACCCAACGGAAATTATTATTATCTGACTCTCGATTCTATCGGATCTGTGACTCCGGCGTTGGCAATTAATTATCAGGTTAATTCTACTTATAATATGGGCTATGGAAGTCCCGCTTACGGTGTAACCAATCAGGGTATTAGTGCGATGCGTGCGACAGCTAACTATATATATACTCAAAATGGTGCAACACTTCACAAAAGAGATATTACGAACGGTGCCATCCTCGCAACCGCATCTATTCCCGGAGGGATCACAAACACGATTCCCATTCTTGGCGGGTATACACCCGGCAACAGCGGACTCGATATCGACAGTTGCGGAAATATATATGTAGGTTCCGGAACCGGTGTTTCGAAATTTGATGCGAATCTGAATTTAATTACTTCTGTCGCCACATCCTCCGTTGTGTACGATGTGGCTGTGAATCGTAATGGTGAAGTGGCTGTTTGCGGAAATGGATTTGCATCGTCGATTAATATGTC
>JAHEYM010000286.1 GCA_023251595.1 Bacteroidota bacterium | reverse complement strand
ATTTTATTCCATTCTTTTTGAATAACTTTCTGATCAAAACTGATGAATGTCATTTCATACAAACAATGAGATATTAATTCCAATTCTGTATATTCTTTCAGTGAGTTCTCATCAATGTCCATCCCCAGCCATTCTTCCCAAGGTTGAAAATCAAGTCCATATAAATAATTAATTTCCGGTGTCGAGATTGGTTCATTCCGATCCAAACCGGAAACTTCGACGTATTCCGATTTGTCTATTGGATCAGTTGAAACTTTGACTAAAAGAACCAAATCAGAGTGAATAGGTTCCAGCAAACGTAGATCATTAAAAACTTTCTCATATCCCCGAATACTCTTTTGTTGATCCGGGAATAGCTGAAGAAATACAAGCTCTACACTGAGCCAGGAGTTTGTTTTTATGATATCGGAGAATTTCATTTTTAAAAGGAATTTTTAGGTTAATTGGTGAATCGCAAAAATAGAAAAATAAATAATTTGGTTCTTTATCATCTTGATTGTTTTTTGATAAGGAGTTTACCGTCCGATATCATAACAGATTGCTTCGGTCGCCCAGATTAATACTTGTTATAAATGTGGTAAGTATCGGCTCCCTCGCAATGACGATCCGCACTCGTCCTGGGAGAAAAAAAATGGAGACAGAAAATTTCACGTTCGTAAAATTTTCTGTCTCCATTTTTTTTCTTAACCACATGATGCAAACCCCCGTCATTGCGAGGGAGGAACGACCGAAGCAATCTGTCCTGATCTTGCAGAAAACCCAAACGCACTATTTCGCGATTTGAATAATATAATATTTCTTCGTCCATTGATATTAATTTGTGAATTGAGAAAGTTAACTCTCTTTCCAAATTATATCTCCCAATTTATTTATATAACACATCTTGTCATGCAGATAAACACACGCAAGTCCATTGTGAAATTTATAGGATGTTATTCCTTTCTTCTTCTCATCAAATATTGGCTTAATAATCAGGTCACCCTTTTTATTTATAAAACCCCACTTTCCATCCAGTTTTACCGAGGCAAGACCCTCTGAATATCTCATTACAAAGTCGTATGTTGGCGGTACAATTATATTACCATTTGTATCGATGACACCCCACTTATTATTATCAAATGAAACACCTGCCAGGTCCTCACTGAAACAGGTTGGATTATTGAATTGTGGTTTAATAATAATTTCACCCTTCCAATTCAAGTAACCATATTTTTTGGTTTTGATATCTTTGAAAACTATATAACCGTTAATAAAGTTTTCCGAATTGGAAGTAATATCTCGACCTTTAGGATATAATAATTTATGAACGAATTGGAATTTATAATAAAGAAATCTGACATCTTTTACATCAGCTTCATCCACATAATTTCCAACTGAGTCAATGATCTTATGATCAACAAATGAATATCCGTGATAAAAATCTGTAATAGTACCATATTGAGGTTCAATTACATATTTTCCTTTCGAATTAATGAAACCCCATATTGCATGAGGTTGGGGAGTCCCACAGTCCGAATTTGTATCCGGGTGATAATTCATTTTCTCCGCAACAGCAGCTAACCCGTTCTTGAAATAATGAGCCCCTTCAAATTTCGGCTTAATAACCCAATCACCATCCAAATTTACATAGCCGTATTTTTTAGTTTTTTTGTCATATACAAGTACCAACCCTTCACTATTATAATCCCAGTAATAATGCTGCGAACCAGTAATCATTGTAAATGTAATTGGATTTCCCCCACCATCAATAATAGCGAGATTTTCGCGATCAATGAATAAAGTTCCAGTTCCATTCTCAAAATCATCTGCAAATTCATAAATAGGTTTAATGACTACTTTACCAAATGAGTCAATGTAACCCCATCTATCGTAGACGCAAATTGGATAGAGCTGTGTACCAGAATGGACTTTCAATGTTGCCTGATTAAGTGCTTCAGAATTATTTAAGGTAGAAGTGTTTTCAGAATTACAAGAAAAAAGAATAACTAAAATAATTGATAACAAATCAAGAGCAATTCTTCTCATACTTTAGTCTGCACAAAATTTTCAAAATCCAACTTGATATCGCAAATTGCGACATCAAGATCTTCGAACTACTTAATCGTATATCCCGGTTTATTCGGATGCAATGGATTTGCCATTAATTTCTGAGTGGCAGGATGAACCACCAAATCCATTTCTTCCATCGGAATAGCACCAAGAAGTGCCTGTCTCCACCAAAGAGCGCAATTCAACCGCCTGTATTGCGGGTTGGCGTGGATTACTGAGTTTTATGGTGGAATAAGTCAGACCCATCATGAATAGTTTTTACAAAGATACCACTTTTATTTCACCCTTTTTTCTCCTCCCCATTTGGGGAGGTTGGGTGGGGTTCGGGAAGGGCCGGGGATGGGGTGACAAACACAAACTCATGTCCGTTCTCCAGCTTCACCAATATATGATCATCTTTATTTATTTTACCGCTAAGAATTTCTTTTGATAATTCATTTACAATTCTTCTTTGCAAAACTCTTTTTAAGGGTCTGGCTCCAAACTGTGGGTCAAAACCAAGCTGTGAAACCCAGTCTAATGCCTCGTCTGTAATCGTGAGATGAATATTATTTTGCTCTAACATTTTTGCAATTATATTAAATTGAATAGCTGCAATTTGTTTTACATCTTCTCGTGTTAATGGTGCAAACATAATTATTTCATCCACTCTGTTCAGAAATTCGGGACGAATGGTTTTCTTTAATAATTCAAACACTTTTAATTTTGATGAAGCAATAACTTCTTCGCGATTATCCTCATTCATATTATCAAATCCTTCCTGAATAATATGTGAACCGATATTCGAAGTCATAATCACAATTGTATTTTTGAAATTCGCAGTTCTGCCTTTATTATCAGTTAATCTGCCATCATCCAAAACCTGTAATAATATATTAAACACATCGGGATGAGCTTTTTCAATCTCGTCAAGAAGAATTACGGAATATGGTCTTCTTCTCACCGCTTCCGTTAATTGTCCGCCTTCATCATAACCCACATAACCGGGAGGCGCGCCGACAAGACGCGAAACTGCATGCCGTTCCTGATATTCCGACATATCTATTCTTGTCAGGGCATTTTCATCGTTAAATAAATAATCTGCCAATGCTTTCGCCAATTCTGTTTTACCCACACCGGTTGTTCCGAGAAATATAAATGAGCCGATCGGTTTCTTTGCATCCTGCAATCCGGCTCTGCTGCGACGAACGGCATCGGAGATTGCAACAATTGCTTCATCCTGTCCCACAACTCTTTTATGAAGCTCTGCTTCAAGATGCAATAATTTTTCTCTTTCACTTTGCAACATTCTTGTTAATGGAATTCCCGTCCACTTCGAAATAATTTCTGCAATATCTTCAGAATCTACTTCTTCTTTAATCATCGCATGTTCACCCTGCAATGCATCTAATTTCTGTTTAAAATCTCCGAGTTTTTGTTCTGCTTCTTTTATTCTTCCATATCTTATTTCTGCAACTTTTCCATAATCACCACTTCTCTCAGCTTTCTCTGCTTCAAGCTTGAAATTTTCTATATCGGTTTTCAGATTTTGTATTCCTTCAACCAAAGTTTTTTCATCCTGCCATCTTGCAGTGATGGTATTTCTCTGATCATTTAAATTCGCAAGCACCTCTGAAATTTCAGATAGCCGACGCGCATCATTTTCACGTTTAATGGCTTCACGTTCAATTTCCAATTGCATTATTTTTCTGCGAATAGTATCCAACTCTTCCGGAACAGAATTCATTTCCAATCTCAGTTTAGCCGCAGCTTCATCCATTAAATCGATTGCTTTATCCGGTAAAAAACGATCCGTTATATATCGCTGAGAAAGTTCAACCGCTGCAATAATCGCGTCGTCCTTAATCCGCACTTTATGATGCGTTTCATATCTTTCTTTTAATCCACGTAAAATACTGATCGCATCTTTTGCATCCGGTTCTTCAATCATTACTTTCTGAAATCTTCGTTCGAGTGCTTTGTCTTTTTCTATATATTTCTGATATTCTGATAAAGTAGTCGCTCCGATCGCTCTCAATTCACCCCTTGCCAATGCAGGTTTGAGAATATTTGCTGCATCCATTGCCCCTTCACCACCACCACCCGCGCCAACGAGTGTATGAATTTCATCAATAAATAAAATCACATCTCCTTCTGCAGAAATTACTTCTTTCACCACAGATTTTAAACGATCTTCGAATTCCCCTTTATATTTTGCTCCTGCGATTAATGATCCCATATCGAGTGAATAAACCTGTTTTGATTTCAGATTTTCAGGAACATCTCCATTCACAATTCTTTGCGCGAGTCCTTCGGCAATCGCGGTTTTACCAACACCGGGATCACCGATTAATATAGGATTGTTTTTTGTTCTACGCGAAAGTATTTGCAGTACGCGTCTTATTTCTTCATCTCTTCCTATTACCGGATCCAATTTTCCTTGTCTTGCAAGTTCATTCAGATTTTTTGCATATTTATTTAATGAATTATAATTTTCTTCAGCCGATGCACTTGTCACTTTCGATCCTTTACGTAAACCGTTGATTGCTGTTTTTAGATCTTTTTCATTCACACCCATTTCTTTTAAGAGCGATGAAACAGGTTCTTTCCCTGCTAATATTCCAAGTAATATATGTTCAATTGAAACGAAATCATCTTTTAATTCTTTAACATAGGATAATGCTTTCTGTAAAGCTGCATTTACACCATTCGAAAGATAAGGTGTTCCACCTTCTACTTTTGGATATGTCGCAATAATGGAATCTATCTTTGTATTAAGCTGCTGAATATTTACATTTAATTTTTTCAAAAGAAATGGAATTACATTCTCATCCACTTCGATGATTGCTTTCATTAAATGTGCGGTCTCAATTGCCTGATGCTGATTTTCGGCCGCAATTGTTTGTGCCTGCTGAACGGCTTCCTGCGATTTTGTTGTAAATTTTGTGAAATCCATATTTATATTTTTAGTATATTATCTTCTTCGCGCCTTCGTGCCATTGTAGCTTCTTTATCTTAGCTGCGAAGACGCAAAGGCACCAAGATTAATAGCGTCAAAATTCCGACCTCAATGATAAATCAACTGTTTCATGAAATAATGTCGGGATATATTGAATTACCACCGACAATTTGACGCAAATAAAAACGCCCCGTCCCTACTTAGTCGGGACAGAGCGTTTCTGAAAAAGCGGAGTGAAAAAAAATCAATCTAATGCTTTAATATGTTTCACCAGACTATCCTTCACAGTCTGGGTAAATGTCAAGCTCACCGTTTGATTCTGTGTTATTCTGATGGGTTTGAATGCTTCGTATAAAACACCATTGTTCATCATCACACCCACGACATTCGCCATGTAGCCGACAGGCAACCCAACTGACTTGTACTGATAAGTTCCCGCCTGATATAGTTCAGCGACACCGTTATCAGGATATCTGGGATCATCTAATACGAGGAACAGAAGCGCATCTTCAAAAGAGGGGTTATTCGGTATAATGACTGTGACATCAGTTAATTGTACCGAATTCAGAGTATCAACTTTGTGGGCACATGCCATCCAACCGAGCGAATCGGAGAAGGTGAGATATTGTCTGGGAATCCAATTTTGATAAGTCATGATAGTATCCGGTGGTGCCGGATCCTGAACAAAATCAA
>JAHEYM010000285.1:5295-5688 GCA_023251595.1 Bacteroidota bacterium | reverse complement strand
AAACCCGCACCCTGAACTCTGGAAAAGAATCATTATCTTATATTGCCTGAAGACGTGAGTATGTTTGATGACAAATGGGTTCTCCAATGCCGTATTTATATTTTGGGGACTTCAGTGGTTCTGTCTTTTCACCTGCCACAGTGTTCGAATCGATGGGCTCGCTGAGATAAGCCAGAATGTATTTAACCGCTTCTTCTTTAGAGAAGAACGACTGAGATTTACCAGCTTTCATCTCGCTTCCATCATGGAATTCGACCCTGGGTAACACGGTGTACTTATTCATGATAAGAGGACTGAGGATTGCAATTTTTGCAGGATAATCAGTTGGCTTATCAAGTTCGAACAGTGTACCAAAACAATTTGCGGATTCGAGAATTTTCTTTGTCATCAGAT
>JAHEYM010000285.1:0-5285 GCA_023251595.1 Bacteroidota bacterium | reverse complement strand
AAAAGTCGGGAGTGAGATTCCTTCACCAAAACAAAAAAACATTAGAAATGGGAAGTCTGATTCGAAGTAATTATATCTTTGCAATATAATTACTTCTGACAATCAGCTTATTGCAAAATAATCACGTTCTAAAAAACAACTAGTCTGAGACTATGAATAGTCCTTAAAATCGCTAGATTTTATAGGTAGAGTAGCAAGGATTACAACATGCCCCCGGAGTGTTATTACACTCACATGTAATAAAGACGGAGGTTCCATTAGAGTCAAATTGAATCTGACATGTTTCAATCTTATAACAATAGAAGGTCGTGATTGGAGCTCCATCTTCCGGATCCTGCCCTGTAACTATACTTGAAGCGTTATCCAGTTTAATGAGTGCATTTGCACGATCCATGTGGATGGTATTGCACAATTCTGAGTTTGCTTTAAGTTTTCCATCTTCAAGCTTAAAATCGGTTCCTGAGATCTTCAAAAGACGGGAATCAGTTGTCATATCACGTTGCTCAACTACATCACCCGTGGCAATGTCGATCACACTGATATACTGTGCATCAAATTTTAATTTGAAAAGTGCGAGACTGTAGGATTTTGGATTTGCCATGTTAAGTAAGTTTAAAGGATTGTTTGAATAATAATTTGAATGAGAAAGAACTATTTAACGGCAAATATAAATTATTCTTGAGAACGAAAAAAATATTTCTTCTTTATTTTAGATAATGCCAAGCATTACAACTTAAAAATTTAAATCCTCTCATATGACGCTAAGCGACGGACTTCACCAACTAATTCATAAACTCACACCAAGTGAAAAAAGGTACGTGCAAATTTATGCTAAACGGCACACCCTTCATGGCGAAAACAAGTATATGAAATTATTTGATGAGATACTCAAACAGGAAGTGTATGATGCTGCTTCAATTAAAAATAAAATAATATACAAACACGGTCTTAGAGATCTGAATTCGGGTAAGCTGTATCTGAAAAAACTCATTGGAAAAAGTTTGCGCGAGTTTTATTCAGGAGCAGATGTAACCCGGGAAATTTCGGATTTGTTCTGCGATGAAATGATCTGCACCTCTAAATTTTTATATGACCAGAGTGAGAGAATACTCAGTAAGATTGAGAAGCTTGCAGAAAGGTTTGAAAAATTTCCGGCTTTGCTGGAGTGCTATGAAAGACAAAGGAGACTTCTATTCTATGGAAAAGCAATTGATGCCATGGAGAAACTGGAAACATTGCAGTCAAAAAGGGTGCGGGTGATCGAATTGATGGAAGTTGAAACGCAATATCAGTATCTATATAGTAAAATTACTTTTATTTACAAAGAACAACATTTTCTTCACGAGAAAAATACAGAGGTGGTAAAAGCTATAATGGAGAATGATTTAATGACGGATTATACCAGAGCAGTTACATTTAGTTCGAAACATTGTTTTTTTATGTCGCATCGGGTTTACCACAACTTGTGCTCCAATCCGGAAAAGTCTTTAGAAATACAGCGAAGCAGCATTCAACTGCTCGAAAGCGATGAGGCAAGGATCAAAGATGAACCGTTAAGATATTTTGGAGAGTATAATATTTATATACGAGCTTGCCGATTTCTAAATCGTTTTCGGGAACATCAGGAAGCAATGACAAAAATGAAAAAATTTTTAGCGGAAAATCCTTCACTCCGTATACACTATGTGAAGCACATGGGTTCAACAGAATTATTGTATTATATGAATACAGGGGAAATTCAGAAAGGGATCGATCTTGTAGAAAATATTCTCGAAGAAGGATTTGCAGAGTTGAAGCAGCAGACTACAAAATCGAGAGCATTAATAAATTATTACAATTTCACCATCATTTATTTTTTTGGACATAAAATGAAATCAGCTCATAAATGGTTGAATATGATCCTGAACGAAAAAAAGTCGGATACTCGAAAAGATATTCAGGATTTTGCCCGTGTCCTCGAACTTCTGTTTTTCTTTGAGATGAATACAGACAAGGATATCATCGAAAAGATTAATGCGCTGAATCGTCATTTTAAGGGAAATGACGAAACGGTCTCTTTCGAAAGGTTAATTTTAAAATATTTGAAAAAATTAGCGGAGAAAAGTATAATCCAAAAGCGACATCCAATTTATATCGAGTTGAGGGATGAGATCGCAAAATTTCGCAAGGACAACCCTTTGAAACGAGAACTGGGTGTTGAAGAAATTGAAATATGGGTCAACAGCAAAATTGCGGGAAAATCAATTCCCCAGTTGGTACGAGATCAATTTCTGGAAACTTTTCCTCCGGACGTCAGAGCAGAAATTGATGCATAACAAAAGGAACAATATATTTGCATCCCCTTAAAGCCCCTTTTATGAAAACAAAATTCAAGTATCTGCTTTATTGCATGTCTCTGGTAGGGCTGCTAACAGTTGCGTGTAAGAAAGACGATCATGCGCTGAAGAGTGTGCAAGAGTATCGCGGCGATCCCGTCACCATTACACTTACACACAGTTATTCGGTTACGGATATCGATTCGGTTTTAAGATCTTATAATCCGTTAATCCCGGTTCTCATTCATATCCAGTATGCTCTTGATGTTTATAAGGTGATATACCGAAGTCTCGATGCAGCAGGAAACATGACGATAGCGTCCGGTTTACTCGCCGTTCCCCGCGATGTAACAAAACATTTTCCACTATGCACTTATGAACATGGTACTTCCTTCGAGCGGTACGGTGTTCCATCCTACGAGAGTAATGAATTCATGATTGCAATCGCGTTTGGCTCTGAAGGATATGTTATGGTACTTCCGGATTATATCGGCTTAGGCGATTCACCCGGCTTTCATCCGTACATACACGCGAAAACGGAGGCAACTGCCACAATAGATTTTCTTCGTGCAACACGTCGAATAGGGATTGCAAGAGGATTTCAGATGAACAATCAACTTTTTGTTTGCGGATATTCGCAAGGGGGTCATGCGGCAATTGCTGCATACAAAGAAATTCAGGAAAATTATTCGTCAGAATTCCATGTTACAGCAGCATGCGGGATGTCAGGTCCTTATGATTGTTCCGGAGCCCAGAAAGATATGTTATTATCAGATGGAAACTATCCTTCACCCTTCTATCTACCGTATCTTCTGAATTCCTACGTGAATGTCTATCACATGTATCCAGATCTCGCGAGTACCATGCGCCCTCCATACAATACTACTATTACCCCCTACATTGATGGTTATCACGGGAGTAGTATCGTCGACAGTTTGATGCCACTCCCGATTAAAAATGTACTTGATTCAGCTCTGTTAGCCGATTTCCTCGTCAACCAGAATAGTCCTTTCAGACTGGCATTGAGAGATAATGATCTCATGGAGTGGAAACCTATGTCGCCTACGCGTTTAACCTATTGTAAATCAGACAGCAACGTCACTTATCTGAACGCGATCAATGCGTTTAACCGGTTTGTTGCATTAGGAGCACCAAATGTTGAAGTTTTTGATGCAGATTCAACGGCTGATCATGGGGGTTGTGTTTATCCTGCACTGATTGGGTGTAAAAACTTCTTCGATCAGTTCAAAATCCTGCAGTAAATGCATAAAAAAAGCCATCTTCCTTTCGGCAGATGGCTCAATCCCAAACCAAATCGAGACAACCCGCTAAAAGTTGCCTCGCGGTACTATTTGCTTGCAGGTTTAGCTACAGGCTTGGATTTTACAGCAGTTGATTTAGTTGCAGTTTGTGCTTTTACTGCCATCGCAATCAGATCTACGTTGTGTGTAGGGCATTTTCCGGTTTTTGTACTGACATAATCGCATTTGGGACAATGAAATTTTGTGGCAATTACGTGTTTATCACCTGGCATTTTTGAAACTTCGGCGAGTGGTCTTTTTGTGGCAGAAGTTGGTGCCGCTTGTTGCGCAAAACCTACTGCGACAAAGCATAATGTGACGGGAATCAGAAGAAGTTTTTTCATAACAAAATGTATTTAGAATGGGTTTTAGATTCAATGAATCGCAAATATTCGCTTATTCACATGAAGTTCTCATTAAGAACTGTATCTGACTCAGTCCCAACTTTTGCTTATCATTGCGCAAAATTTCCTCATGTCATGAAAACAACATCGCCAATTACCCTTCTCTTTCTCTTTCTCTCTCTCTTTCTCTTTCTCTCTGTTGGGGCTTGCCTTTCGCAGAATAAAGTGTTGACAATGGAAGACGCCATCATCCGCTCACGTTCTGCCCTTGCTCCTGCAAAGATGATTCAGCTTATGTGGATTAAGGATTCTGATCGGTATTCATACATAGATACTTCCGCCCGGCACGAAGTTCTGACGGTTCAATCTCCGACCAGCAGGGCAGGTACACTTGACATGCTCCCGCTTGAAAAGCTGAATTCCGGGATGAAACAAATGTCTCTCGACACACTGACTCATTTTCCTTCAATTACATGGATAAATGAAAAATCATTTACATTTGAAAAAGAAAAATATCTGTTGACCTACAATTTTGAAGGAAACAAATTGGATACGACAGATGCCGTTGACCTGGACGCCGCCGCCGCCAATCAAGAAACGGAACCTACAACAAAAAATATCGCCTATACAATTGAAAATAATTTATATATATATGATCATGGTAAAGTAATATCTGTGACGAGTGATACTGAGAAAAATATTGTGAATGGTCAGAGTGTTCATCGCGATGAATTCGGAATTTTCAAAGGAACTTTCTGGTCACCAAACGGAAATTTTCTTGCATTCTACCGAATGGATCAAACCATGGTAACTGATTATCCGGTCGTGGATTGGTCAGTAAAACCGGCGAAAGCCAATATAATTAAATATCCATTCGCCGGCGATAAAAGTCACCATGTTACGGTTGGTATATATTCAATAAAAACCGGAAAGAAAATATTTATTCAAACCGGAGAGCCCGTCGAACAATATCTCACAAATATTGCATGGAGCCCGGACGAGAAACATATATATATAGCCGTTTTAAACCGCGATCAGAATCATTTGCGGTTTAATCGTTATAACGCCACAACCGGAGTGTTTGAAAAAACTTTATTTGAAGAACAGGATGATAAGTATGTTCAACCTTTGCATCCCATGGTTTTTGTGAATGGAAAACCGGATGAATTTGTGTGGCAGAGTATGCGTGACGGACATAATCATCTTTATTTATATAATACAGAAGGTAAGTTAATATATCAACTCACTTCCGGAAAATGGGAAGTGACAAATTTTACAGGGTTTGATGAGTCTGGTGAATACGCATATTTTCAAGCAAATAAGGA
>JAHEYM010000284.1 GCA_023251595.1 Bacteroidota bacterium | reverse complement strand
GATCCATTCCCCAGGCTGTTAGGAATTGGGTGAATCCTTCATCGAGTGCAGCTCTGTATGTTTCATTATTTCCTACCATTCCGAAAAACCAATTGTGCCCGACTTCATGTGTAAATAAGTAACGATATCCGGGCTCTTGACCACCGTCTAATGTGAGCATGGGGTATTCCATTCCATCTTCAGCATCAGCAACCACAATTTTCGGATACGCATACATTCCTATATCTTCGGAAAAAGTTTTTATAATTTTCGCAAGATGAGTTGCAGAATTTTGCCATCTTCCTGCGTGTCTTTCCTGTACCAACCCGATACATTTTATACCCATGTATTCTGCTTCGGCAATCCGGTATGTCGGATCAGCCGTCCATGCGAAATCGTGAACATTCACCGCATGATATTTCCATGTTTTCTTTTTCGTGCTATCATAAGGAATAATAACAGACGATGCTTCTCCCCACGGTTTTGCAGCAAAATTCTTAACGTCAAGCATTTTCCGCAACGAGTCGGGTAAGACTTCTTTTTCATTTAATAGTACACCTGTGGCTTCAACTATATAGTTGGCAGGCAAAGTTAATTCAACATTAAATTCACCAAAATCGCCATAAAATTCGCGGTTGAGATGTTGATCTTTACACCAACCGAATTTCCGATCATATACATCAATCCGAGGATACCAGTGTACTCCATCAAATTGTGTAAGATTTGTACCCACACTAAACATCTTCATTCTTCTTCTCGTACTTCCATCATCGTAATACGTTTTAAATTTAATAGTGAATTTTACGCTATCCCCGCTTCTAATTGGCTTGTCGAGTTGTACCCGCATGATAGAATAATCAACAACAATCTGCTGCGGTTTGTCGCTCACTTTTACATATTCCACTGTTGTACACAGTCCCTTTGATTCATATTTTCCGTATTGCGGTTTTACACCATTATTTTTTTGCAAATCGTCGAGGTCTGATCCCGGTTGAAAAGAATTCTGGTACAGATGAAAAAAAACTTCATTCAAGGTATCAGGAGAATTATTATAATATGTCAATATTTCTTCACCCGAAATCGTCTGACTCTGATCATTCAATTCAGCTTTTATATTGACAAGAATATCCTGTTGCCAATACCCGGCAAATGGCATTCTGTTTTTCCAGTAAAATGGATTTTTGGTACTTCGATACGAATCCGGTTGCGTAATCTTAGTGGGTTTTTGCGCAAAACTTCCGCAAGAAATAATGCCCAAAATAATAATTAAATTTCTGATTTTTAAGTTCATTTAAGTCGATGTTGATTCTGTTTGATTTTTTTCGCACCCCCAATGCTCGCATTTAGTTCAAAACCAATGAGCATCACTAACGCGTTAAAATATATCCAAAGCATAATCACGATAAGTGTACCGATGGAGCCATATAGTTTATTGTATTTGCCAAAGTGATTTACGAAAAACGTAAATCCAACAGACGTTGCCAAAGTAAGCAAAGTTGCGAGAGAAGAACCTGCTGAAATAAATCTGAATTTATTTCTTTTTGCGGGACCATAGTAATATATTAGTGATATCATGCAAAATAATAATATACAGATGATGATCCATTTGATATCATTGATAAAATAAATTGTCAATCTGCTTTTAATCCAACCTGCAGCCACCAATTTGCCAATCATATATTTTGTAAAAATGATAAGACCGATGGAAGTAAGTAGAATAATTACACCGGAAATGGTCAGTAGGAGAGCCGCTATATATTGTTGAATCGGTTTCCTTGTCTCTATGGTATGTGCCGTCTGATTGAACGAGGTAATAAGTGCATTCATGGAATTTGCGGAGAAATACAATGAAAATACAAAACCCAAAGACAGTAATCCGCCTCGTTGCTGTTTAACGATATCTTCTATTGTTTCTCTTGCTGCCATGTAGGCATTATAAGGCATCATATCGTGAATTAATCCGAGTAATTGTTCCTGAAAACCGTGCACAGGAATATATGGTATGAGCGTAAATAGAAAAATAATACCGGGAAAAAGTGCAAGAAATTGTCTGAAAGCCAATGAAGAAGCTCTCGTAGTTAATCCTCCATTCTGCAGACCATGCACAAAAAAACGCGTGACGTCGAATAAAGGTAAACCTTGAAACCCGGGTAGAATAATTTTTCTTGTAAGATTTACGATGCTCCTGAAGAAGCCAAATCTGACTAAAAAAAGATAAGTGCTTTTCATTTATTTTCTTACTGCTTTCAAACTCAGATCAAGACTTTTATAAGAATGCGTAAGAGAGCCCGAAGAAATAAAATTAATTCCGGTTGATGCGTAAGATTCAATATTACCTGCGTCAATATTTCCTGATGCTTCGGTCTCATATTTATTGCCGATCAGGATCAAGGCTTCGGAAATTAAACCGGGACTAAAATTATCGAGCATTATTCTATCAACCAATCCTACTGCAAGAATTTCTTTTACTTCCTTAAGTGACCGCGCTTCGATTTCAATCTTGAGAATTTTATTATTTTGTCTAATAAATTTATTTACCCTAAGAATTGCATTTTCAATTCCCCCCGCAAAATCAATATGATTATCCTTTATTAAAATCATATCATCCAAACCGAATCGATGATTAGAACCTCCTCCCGCCCTCACAGCCATTTTCTCCAACAGGCGAAAACCGGGTGTAGTTTTTCGTGTATCAATCAATCGGCAAGGATAGGATCTGATTAATTCCGCCATTTTAAAAGTTTTGGTCGCGATACCACTCATGCGTTGCATACAATTCAGGACAATACGCTCTGACTTCAGGATTGACCGAACTTCACCATTTACTTTTAAAACTTTATCGCTATGTTTCACCTGAGAACCATCCGCACAGAAGCGTTCGAAATGCAAACCGGGATCAACTATTTGGAAAATATCTTTCGCCACATCAATCCCCGCGATCACACCATCCTCCTTCACTAATAGTACAGCTTCACCCGCAGAACCTGCATCAATACAGGCTTCGCTTGTAAAATCGCCTTCGCCAACATCCTCCGCTAGGGCCGTTTGAATTATCTCTTTAATAGTTCGATGGTACATTATTTCGGGAAATTGTCCATCCGCAAAAGTATCCTATTTCAACAAAAAATGCGACATTTATCGATGCCGCATCGCAGAAATAACTATGAACTCAAGTTATTCCTTCTCAATTCTCAATTCCTGAATCACATCGGAACCATTTAGTGGCTTAAGGTAGAAAGTTACCCGGAACGAAGCACCGGACGTCGTAGCAAGACTTCCGATCCCGAACATTGAGCCATCTTTTGAGGTTCCTTTATGAATAATGTTGAAGGATTTTGGAGCATTTTTGTTAAAAAAATCTTTAAGGATAATTTCAGCTTGCGCTTTACTGTAAACATCCTCCTGACTGAGTATCGTCAAATCGACTGAACGATCGAAGTAAGCTGCAATTGCAGCACTGTTTCCAGAGCGGAGAGCGGCTGTGATATCATCATAAATGTCGAAAGCAATAGAAACCTGAAGGCTCGCAATTGTTGCAACAAGAAATAACAAGGTCTTTTTCATGGTGTTTTTATCTGACACGGGGTGATCAAAAAGCAGACCAAGATACAGACATTATTTCATAAGAACAACCTTTCGGGTGACTTCAGAATTTTCACCATTGGCTTTCAAGAGATAAATCCCTGAAGGTAAGTCTTGTACATTCAATTGCATTGGCCCAGAACCAGTAAATTCCTTCTCAAGCACAATTTCTCCCAGCATACTGTAAAGTTTAATGTGGTGAATATCGGACTTTTCAAAAGTCACATTGAGAAAATTATTAGTCGGGTTAGGATAGAGATTGAACCCGGAATCCGTCGTTTCATCGATACCCACTGGACTCGGCACATACAGATTACTTTCCCACAAACCACGACCAAAGGTCCCGGCACGAAGCTTACCGGCAGAATATTGAATTTCGAGCTCGTCAACAACTACATTTGGCAAACCATTGTTGTACTGATTCCAATTCGCCATTGTGCTGTCGCGGAAATACACTCCCAAATCGGTCCCTACATAAAGAGTTGCTGCAGAATTATTCTGATACACAATGCAATTTGCCGGCACATTGGGAAGTCCCGTTGAGTAATTTACCCAGGTCGTCCCGCCGTCGGTAGATTTGTAAACCTTGTTCCCTGTTGAAAAACCCGAAAGACTGGCCCATATTTTCTGTGGATCATTCTGTGAAATTGCGAGATAGGTAAGATTTGCTGAACCAAGCGGAAGTCCCGTAGATATTGATGTCCATGAAGTTCCGCCATTCGTCGTCTTGTATAATGCTGTTCCCGATCCTGCATATATATAGTTAGCATTTGAAGGTGCAACATGAAGAACGGTAATTAAAGAGCCGCCCAAGAGATTATTCGAAATAGCAGTCCAACCTGTTCCGCTATTGGTTGTCTTATACACATCCTCATAACCGGCATAAAGTGTTGTGTGAGTTGTGGGGTGAATAACGTACGGTGTAACCCATGAACCCGCAGCAGCAGCCGCTGGTGCGATTCCATTAAAAGTTCCGCCGCCATTGGTAGACCGGTTGATGTCGCCATAATAAAGTTCACCATAAACAATGTTGGAATTTGTGTAATCGACGATGGTTTCCATGCCATCACCGCCAAGTACCTGATCCCAGGTACCCGCGCTCAGCATACTGGTTCCATTGTCCTGGGCACCACCGGTAACGATTCCCGAATTAGTCTGCGAATTCGAAATTCGATAAAATTCCATAACTTCCAGCCCATCAGAGAGATCGGTCCAATTCGTTCCGGTATTCGTAGTTTTGAAAACCCCTCCATCGTTGCAGGAATATACAACAGAGCCACTTCCCGGCGCAAATTCAATATTGTGATGGTCAGCGTGTACGTACGCGGCGCCACCACCACCCGTCCAGTGAGCTTTGATAGTCCAGGAGGTACCACCGTTTGTTGATTTCCAGATATTCACACCTCCGACAAACACCGTACTGGAACTTGTCGGAGAAACTGCCAAAGATAAGTCGTACCAACCCTGTCCGCCGGTATCGCCACCATTTGCATTCCAACCCAGAAGGTTTGGTGAATTGGAACGCGAGGTGAAAGTAGCACCATCGTCTGTGCTACGAAGAAGTCCGTAATAACTGTCATCTGTCGCAGACATAAGTACATAAAGATATCCGGGAGCAGCAGGGGTTACGGCTATTTGCATACGGTTCACACCTGTAGTAGGAATCGCTGAAGCTGTTAATTGAAACCAGGTTGTTCCGCTTGTGATGGATTTGTAAAGTTTCGTGCTTGAACAGCAATACATCACAGTTGTATCACCGGGTTTATATTCAATATCCCGCATCGCAGTTCCCAATCTGTTAGCCCAGGTCACTCCTGCATCGGACGACTGATAGACACCTAAACTTGTGCATGCAAAAATGCAATTGGCATTATTTGGATTGATGATTAGACGAAAAACATTTCTCGTTTGTTGGATCGTCCAATTTAGACCCGTGTTAGTGAAAGTGACTCCACCATCTGTAGATTTCATGACTCCAGCAGTGTAAGTATCTTGGGCGTCTGCATCACCGGTTGCGATATATATGATTTGAGAATTGGTAGGTGAAATTGCGATATCAGAGACCCCGAGCGTGGGCAACAGATCAGTGTTGGTTGTCCATGTAGTGCCGCCATTAGTACTTTTCCAGAGCCCGCCCGCTGGACAT
>JAHEYM010000283.1 GCA_023251595.1 Bacteroidota bacterium | reverse complement strand
CGAATTTCAAGATTTTGTTGATCGAATCCTTAACCAAAGTGTTAGCATAATTAACAGCTTCAAGTATCTTAGCTTCTTTTCTTTTCACTTCGTTAGCCTCTCCGTCTCGTCTCATCTGTGCCATGAGGTCTCGAATTTCTCTTATTTCCGATTCCGTCTTAGCCCGAAGTCCTGCAACACGGTTCGCCTCCGCCTGTTGCGCTCTCAGGTTTTGCCGGTGTAATTCTGCGTTTCTTTCGCGATTCCTTTGTGTCTCTAACTCAGCTTCAACCATAGATCTCTCTTTCCTCTCCCTGATTAGTACATTCTTCCTGTATGCTTTCTGTTTACATTTTGGCGTGCAATACATCGAATCTGACCTTGTGGCTTCGAATGGCTTACCACATTCATCGCAGGTTGTTAGGAAGGTTTTCATTTGGAATTTGGTGTTAAAGGTTATTGTTTGGATAGAATATCTCGCCTCATTTCGTTGGCGGGAGCAACTATTTGTTTGCAAAATTAAGTAAAATGTTTTAAAATAAGTTTAGTATTATGTAAATTATGTTTATCTTTGTAAATTAAATTATGTTAAACTAAACACGATGAAGCAGATAAGCCTTGATAAATTTCTTGGGTACTCGAGAGAAATGAACGATGTGAGTTCGGTTGTAAAGTCCTTTGAACTAATGGAAGTGCTTTACAGAGAGGTCTTCACCCCAAAAGACCTTGGAGCCAGCTATACCGAGATCAACTATTGGGACAAGCAGGGAATTATCAGTACACATCGGGAAGGCGATGATAAATGGAGAAACTTCAATTTCATGGACTACATCTGGATTAAAATCGTGATCGAGCTTCGGGAATTTGGTGTACCTATGAAAAAGATCAAAAAGCTAAAGGAAGAAGTTTTTTCTCCTTTCGATTTTGGCGACACAAAGGCGTTATATAAAATTGTAATGGAACAACTGCCCGGAATCTTAGAAATGAGTTCTGAAACAGAAGAGTATAAAGCAGAGATTCTGGAATTTATGAAACAGGGCCCGGAAAAAGCTTTTAAGGAGTTCACTTACTTTCTTTTCATGATTACGCAATCGTTGTCAGAAAAAATTCCGTATTCGCTTCAACTTTTTAAAGACGGCTATTGGCTTTGGGCAATCGAAGGTACGGCAGTTGAATGGTCGAAAGAAGATTTAGAACGCAAAAAATACGGAACATATATCAGCGTTTCGATTGTTAATATCCTAAATGAATTTATGCTCGACCCACATTCGGCATTCATACTTTCGGAATTGAGAATACTTAGAGGAAGTGAGGCACAAATCATGAAGTTAATTCACGAGGGAAATTATAAAAGTATTCATATAACTTTTAAGAATAAAAGAATTGAACTCGATCTAACAAAAAGGCATGATACGAAAAAACGAATGTGTGAAATAGTTCGCGAAGGTGCTTACCAAGATATTCTTTTTAAATACGATGACTACAACATTGCAGCCATTGAGAATAAAGTTAAAATAATCTTAGACAAAGATAAATAATGAGACCTGCGACAGACGGGCGATTGCAAACGGACAAAGTAACCGGCTTACTGACTGGAGCGATGTCTTTCCGTTACCATCATGTTATCTACCCAACCAAAGAAAGATGAACTAAAAAAAACATTTACAGCAGACAAATTAAAACAGTTTAAAGGATATGAAAATATTATCGACAAAGAAGCCGATGATATTATTAATTCTATGAGAACATTTTGTAATATTATTCATGATCTTTACAAACAACAAAAACCAATATGCTATGAATGACAACGAAGTATTCAAAAGTTTTGGAAGAGCAGGAAATACTGTTCAAAAAGCCACCACAAATAATGCGGTGATATATACACGAGTTTCGACAAAGGAGCAAGCCGAAACAAATGCAAGTCTCGACACGCAGAAAAGCTACTGCGAAATTTATGCGAATAGAAATAAGCTGAATGTAATAGCATCTTTCGGAGGAACGTACGAAAGTGCAAAGACCGATGAAAGGAAAGAGTTTCTAAAAATGCTTTCTTATCTGAAAAAAGCGAAAGAAAAAATATCTTATATTATTGTGTATAGCATGGATCGGTTTTCGCGATCTGGTGCAAATGCAATTCATATTAGCGAGGAATTAAAAAAACAAGGAATCTTTATTTTGTCTGCAACACAGAATATTGAATCGCATACGGCTTCCGGGAAATTACAACAAAGCATGATTCTTATGTTTGGTGAATTCGACAATGATATTCGCAAGCAAAAAACTAAAACAGGAATGCTTGACAAGATTCTGCAAGGTCATTGGATGGGCCCTCCACCACTCGGTTATTTCAGAAAAAAAGATGGTGCAACTAAATACGATCTCGGAATTAATGAAATAGGTGAGAAGTTAAGACAGGCATTTCTCTGGAAAGCAAATGAGGGAATTTCGAATGTGGAAATTCACGCACGATTAAAAGAAATGGGACTCAATATTCACATCCAACGATTGACAGATATTTTCAGTAAACCTTTTTATTGCGGAATCATTGTTAGCTCATTACTCGATGGTGAAGTGGTGGATGGAAATCACCCTAAATTAATTTCAAAAGAAATATTCTTGAAGGTAAATAATCTTCAACAAAAAAATCCGCATGGCTACAGACAACAAAAAGAGAGAGAAGAATATCCGTTGAAACATTTTATCAGATGTGCTGATTGCGGAAGAATTATGACCGCTTACCACGTTCATAAAAAGAATAAGGATTATTATAAATGCAATAGGCTTGGCTGCAAAAACAATAAAAGTGTACCTGAGCTTCACGAATTATTTGTTCGGTTATTGGGCAATTATAGAGTCGATGAAAAAACAATTGCCCCAATGAAGGTGATGCTGAAAATGGTTTTTGAACAGATGGGCGAATTCAACAAGGATGATAAAAAGATATTCAAAAAATCGTTGGAAACAATCGAGACCAAGATTTCGAAGTTGGAAGAACAGCATGTTCTCGGTGAAGTGAATCGTACACTTTACGAAAAGTACAATACCATTTATCAGGCAGAAAAAGCAGGATTAATCGAAAAACTCGGTGAAATGGAATTTGAGTTATCGAACCTTGATGAATTCATCAATTTTGCGCTCAAAATTTCCTCGAAACTCCCGTCTATGTGGAGTTCTGCGAATTATTCAACAAAACTGCAATTACAAACTTTGGTGTTTCCCGAAGGAATTTCGTACAGTAAGAAAAACGATGATTATCGAACCGAAAAAGTAAATTCTTTTTTCTCTTTAATTCCTTTACTTTCAGCAGATTGCGACAAAATGAAAAACGGATTTGATGAAACATTTTTCAAAAAATCCGCTTCAGTACCCAGAGCCGGAGTCGAACCGGCACGAGCGTGAGCTCACAGGTTTTTGAGACCAGCATAATACTCGCGCGAGCCCCGTAAACACTGCATTTTCACCCTGCATTTGAGTGCATTTTGATGCATTTCCGCACTCATTTTCCGCACTCCACCGCACTCCATATTGTCTATTACAGGCTTGGTCGAAGCCTGACAGGAATTCTCATGCCAAAAATAAATTCACACTCACTAAAAAACAACATAGCTATGTCAAAAAAATCAAGAAAAATCGTCAACCATTACTATGGGTCGCTCGAAGAAACGATGCAGAAAAAGGATGCGGAATTAAAAGCACTCGCGTCGAAGAACGCGAAGCATTTCGCTCAAAAGAATCTCCCCGCACCAAAGGGAGACAGTCTCTTACCTTACATCGGTCCCATCAAAATGGGATATGAGGGATTGGCTGCCCATGTGAATCAATTCCTGCAACCCCAAACCCACGGACCGGAGGCGAGGATTGATGCGGATTCTGCAAATGAGAAAACAAAAGGTATCGATGATGAAATTCAAACACGCGAGGAGAAAAATAGAAATGACAACTACGAACTGGATAATCACCACGCGAAAACGGTAGGCAACCGGATTTTTCTTGCTCTTCTCTGTACCGGAATTATTCTCATCGGTGAAATCATCTTCAACACAAAGGCATTCGAAATTGCCGGTGAAAGTCTTCTGTTCGCACTTCTCCTTGCAATCCCCACCTCTTTCGCGGTTTTTATTCTCTCTCATGTCGCTCCGATGCTATATAAAGAGGCAAAGACGGCAATTAGACGGAGGATCATTCTCGCCTCCACGCTCGGACTCGCCACAGCGGTATTCTTCGTTATGGGCGTATTTCGTTCGCGATATCTCGAACAACATGAGGTGAGTATAAGCCCTGTTTATTTCGTGATTATAAACTTGTTCTTCTTCTGCGTCTCCGCTCTACTCTCATATTACCTCCTTCCAACTTGGGAAGAAATCAAAGAGAGCTTGCACCATATTAAATTGCACAGAGCTATCAACCGACGCAAAAATGAAATTGCGAGATTGAAAAATCAAAAGGAATCGCTCAAAGCTTCGATTGTAGAAAAGGTGAAGGATGTTGTGTTTGTTCACAATTACGCCGCCTATTGCATCGAGCGCATCCGCAAGATGTATGGAGAAGCCGGAGGAACTTTCCAGACTGTCAATTTGAGTTTTCGAAGCGACCGTCAAATGCCGGATTGTTTTCATAAGCCGTTGCCACCTGCCGAGATGAATAATCAAATTAATATTCCACCCTCACCGCCCATACCAACTATTCCGGAAAATAATGGTGATAATAACGAAAAGCCATGAAACTGATAATTATTTCCATTCTGCTTGCCCTTATGGGCGGAACTGCATTTGTCGTCTTTAAGACCGGCAATAAAACTACAGTAACGGAAATATCAATACTTCGGGATATTACTGAAACTCACCTCGCTCAACCTTTGCCGGAAGAAATCATGTCGCTGTTTGATTTGAATATACATAAATGGAATGGAGGAATTTTCCGCTTCGCAAATATCAGTGATGTGAGTTATACGAATACAAAATATGCGGCTGTCACCTCGGCGAATGAATGGCTCTCGAATCAATACGACAGAGAGAAGGAGATAAAAGTATTCAGGGATAAGGTTGAAGAAATTATAGCGGATGCAAAAAATGATTCCATCGGAAAACCTCATTCCTCTGTATATATACCAATTGCCGATGAACTGAACCGACTGAATAAAAGCCATTCACAAAGGCGTGTACTCCTTATATATTCTGACTTAATGGAAAACGAAACAACCCTGTCATTCTACAATGGCAGGGTACTGGAACTTCTAAAGTCCAATCCCGATTCTGCAATAAAAGTATTTAATAAATTATCATCGCTTGGAAATTTAAGCGGTATTGAAGTGCATATCATTTACCAACCCACGAACACTGAGACCGACCGAATATTTCAGATTGTTTCGGAATTCTACCGGAAATATTTAGAGAGCAAAGGTGCAAAAGTGGACATATCTGCAAACTTAATTTAGAGGGAATATAGAGATGGTTTCATTTACGATAGGGGTTCTTCGCTTCGCTCAGAATGACAGGATTTATTTGGAGGCAAAGGGAGGGCGGAGGTTGCGGGCGATTAAAATCTTGGCGATTCCAAAACGAACTTATGCGCCCGCAACCTCCGCCCTCCCATAATAAAAAAGCGATTGTCATCCCGAAGGGCAATGTCATTAAGTTAGTGCATAACTATGTGTAATTCAGTAACATAGGGATGAAGGTTTCATATAGTTTTGAATTTGCAAACACAAAACTTAAAAACCCTCATCCTATGTTGGACG
>JAHEYM010000282.1 GCA_023251595.1 Bacteroidota bacterium | reverse complement strand
ATCTTTTCGATGGTAGTCATCGGGGGAATAACCCGTCTCACACGCAGTGGACTATCCATCACAGAATGGAACTTGTTGCTTGGCGCGATCCCTCCACTTAACGAACACGATTGGCAGGACTGTTACGCGAAATATCAGCAGAGTCCCGAATTCAAATTAGTGAATTCGGATATGGGTTTGAGTGAATTCAAATACATCTTCTGGTGGGAGTATGTTCACCGCCTTATTGGACGACTCACCGGTGTCGTGTTCTTTATTCCTTTTCTCTTTTTTTGGGCGAAGAAAAAATTGACACCAAAACTTGTCAAACGATCTCTACTTCTCTTTGTTCTCGGCGGATTACAAGGGGCTCTCGGATGGTTTATGGTCAGTAGCGGATTGCAAGACGATCCCCACGTGAGTCATTACCGCTTAGCCGCCCATCTCATCATGGCATTTATCACATTTGGTGTTTGTCTTTGGTTTGCACTGGACCTAATACAAGAGGGATCGAAAGAGGAACATTCTCTCCAATCCGGAACAGATAAACTGAGAATTGTTGCTCTTATTACGTTGCCGATCACCGTTTTGCAAATCATTTATGGGGCATTCGTTGCAGGGCTTCACTCCGGGAAAATATATAATACTTTTCCAAAAATGGGAGATCATTGGGTCCCTGATGAAATTACTGCGATGACTCCATGGTGGAAAAATCTGTTCGAGAATATCTCAACCGTACAGTTTATCCACCGAATCCTGGCATGGATGTTACTGCTTTTGACTCTTACCACATGGATCTATGCGACCCGACTTCAAATTTCAGGTTCGATAAAACGTGCACTGAACCTATTGATGCTTGTCCTCTGTATTCAGTTTACACTCGGAATTATAACACTTCTGTATGCAGTGCCGATTGTGATGGGCGTGATCCATCAGATATTCGCATTTTTCCTTTTCACCTCGGTCGTTTATTATTTACATCAGACAAAGGTGAGTAGAACTTAAAAATACTTTCCGCGGTTATCGACGATTTTTGCAAGCTCCTTCAAAGCTTCGAGTATTCCGTTATCAGCTTTCTGTTGAAAAGTAGCAAGGAGTTGATTCTTTGTCGTTGAATAATCCGTTGTGGCGGCAGGTTCAGTAAATTGAACAATTTGTACAATATACACACCGAGTGTTCCTTTGATAGGTTTTGAAATCTCACCCGCTTTCATATTAAATATTTTTCCGATCACTTCCGGTTCCGCTGCGCGACCAGGTATTTTTCCACCCTGGAAAGTGATGAAATCAGTCGAATCCATTGGAGTCCCAACTTTCGCGGCAATATCTTCAATACTTGTAGCTCCTGCTGAGGATTTTGTCATCTGATCGATCAGAGTTTGTCCTTTTTTCTCCTTTTTCGCAGCAATTTCGATCTGTGTTTTAACCTGATCGAGCGGTGCAATTCCTTTTTCGCGTATTTCCATGAGATGGGCGATCACATATTTATCACCAAACGAATATACTTTAGAAATCTCATCTTTTTTCGATTTGTAAGCCCATAAAACCAATTCACGTGGTGACTCTAGACCTGCGACATTTTTATCAGTTTCTTTCAGATTATCTGCCACCCTTTTTATAACATTTAATTTGACAGACGCGCTGTCGAAGAGTGGTCCGGTTTTCGCCATGGTGGCGAATTCATTTGCTTTAGCGAGAACTGCGTTAAAAGTTTTAGTCGTAGGCTCAATTTTCCGCTCCACAATCGCGAGTTTTACCTGCTTGCTGGTGGTACCAATATTCTGGATTTCAATAAGGTGGATACCAAATTGCGATTCAACAATTGGAAGATCACCCACTTTACCATTGAAACAAGCATCCTGAAATGGCTTCACCATTGCACCTTCTTTAAACCACCCTAAATCGCCACCGGCGGAAGCAGAACCGTCTTCTGAATTAGTTTTTGCTAAGTCAGCGAAATTCGCACCGCCTTTGATGAGTTTCTTCAAACTATCAAGCTTTGCTCTGGAATCAGCAGGATTAACGCCCTCCTTAGTTTTTATCAGAATATGTCTTGCCTTTACTGAATCCGGCAATTGTGTAATTTTAGAAAGTTTTGCCACCTTCACCATATTACCTTCAGAGTAAGGCCCGTAAACAAAACCTTCTTTTGCTGCGAACATAATCGAATCAAGTTCGGGATTAAGTTTACCTTTTTTGTAACCGATATCAGCAAATTTGGTGTCAGAGTTACGATTCACGAAATCACTGTCGACCGGCGCTGTCTTAAAATCCTCCATAAGTTTGGTTGCCCAATCTTCGACGATTTTTTTATCCTCATCAGAAGGTTTAACATCATAAACCACATATTCTATCTTCCTACCCTGTTCCTGTTTGTACTCATGTTTATGGGCATTGTAGTATTCATTAATCTCGGCATCAGTCACTTTAACTGTGCTGTCAGGAATGGTTTTGTATTCGGTAAGAACGTAGTTAATTTTTGCCTGTCTCCCTTGATCTGTGTAAGCTCTTTTTACCTCAGCAGAAGTAACATAGATACCGAATTTTGCAAGGTTTTTCAATTTCGATTCATACCGTTCTTTGATAATCGCTTTATGAAAGGCATCCCAGCGATTACGAGTATTCTGATCGCGGTTCTCGAGATCTTTGAGAAAATTCACGACATTCTGTGGATTGTATACTCCGGTTTTCTGATCCGTGAAGGCTTGTTTGATCTGTGGATGCGGATCTTTGCCCATGATCATATCAGAGATTTCTTCTTCAGAGACTGTGATGCCAAGCAGTTTGTACTCTTTTCCGAACACAATTTCTTTAACGAGTGAAGTCCATGCCTCTTCTCTTAATTGATCAGTCGTATTGGCATCTACCGTCTCGGTATTTGTGTTGATCTTATAGTTGGCTATAAATTCATCCACTCTGGCCTGAAATTCCTGCGGTGAGATTGAAGTGCCGGCGATGACACCAAGTTCGTTTTTGTTACCAAACAAGCCCTTGCTTGATGTGAGAACTTCACCCGCAATAAAAAGCAGCATGGATAGTCCGATGACGAAGACTACAAGTCCACCTTTTTCCCTTATTTTTCCTATAATAGCCATATTGATGTTCTTATAAATTTGAGGGTGCGAATATACGATTCTTTATGGTTCAAGTGAAATATTAGATCATTCCTGTTCCTCATCTACCTTGAGACGAACCTGTTCGATTCGCGTACCCGACATCTTAATGATTGTGATCACGAAGGGTGGAATCACAATGGTCTGATCAGCAGTCGGTAAACTTTCGTAGCGACTTAAAATCAACCCGGCAATGGTTGTATAGTCTTCACTTGCAGGCAGATGCAATCCATACTTAGTATTCAGATAGTCAATTTCGAGACGACCGGAAAAGAGGTATTCGCTTGACGAAATCTTCTTCTCTGCCCAACGTTCGAGATCATGTTCATCCTCAATTTCACCAAAAATTTCCTCCATAATATCTTCGATGGTGACCATTCCGGAAGTTCCGCCAAACTCATCGACCACCAAAGCAAGACTCTTTCGCTCTTTTGTGAACTGTGAAAGCAGGTCGTTTGCCGGCATCGACTCCGTCACAATAGTGATTGGGAGAAGGATAGATGAAATATTCTTTGGGTGTTTGAACATTTCAGAAGTATGAATATAACCGATCACATTATCAATGGACTCTTTATAAATCAGGATTTTTGAGAGTCCGGTCTCGATGAATTTTTTTCTCAATAATTCGACGTCTGCATTGACTTCGAGAGCAACAATTTCAGTTCGTGGCACCATACATTCCCGCACTTTGACTTGCGAAAAATCGAGCGCGTTCTGGAACATTTGAATCTCTGTATTGTGCTCTGTTTCGTTGGTTGTTTTGGAGGAAATATCGCGTATATAATGATCGAGATCTATTTTTCCGAACGCTGGTCTGCCTTCTATAAGTTCGACTTTGAAAATCCTTGTTAACACAAAGTTGGATATGCCAATGATAATGAAAACGATCGGGTAAAGCAGATAATAGATAAGCAAAACAGGGAGTGCAAAAAAGGATAACAACCCATTGGGATTCAAGCGGAACAGGGCTTTTGGCATGTACTCGGCGGTGAAAAGAATGATGATGGAAGCGATAAAGGTCTGAATTGTTACCACCGCAAATTCTGTGTGGATTGCATCGGGCAGGATTTTGTCAATCTGTGGTTCCAGAATTCTCGCCATGAATAATCCGTACACGACCAACGAAACGTTATTCCCGACAAGCAGCATCGCGATAAAGCTTGATGGCGAGCGGGTGAATTTGGAAATAATCTTTGCTGAAAATTTTTTCTGCTTGTAGTCGAGTTCGATTTTGAGTTTGTTTGAGGAAAGAAAGGCGATCTCCAGTCCAGAGAAAAAGGCTGAAAAGAAAAGCGTTATAAGAATAACCGTGACTGAAAACATTCCCTATTTTTTAATTTTATTGTTGAAATTTTCCTGTGGCCGGGTTGAACGGATTCGTTGATGCCGCCTCAGCAGATAAAGTATGGAGAACATCAGCGGAAGTCCGAAGTCAAGCCACGACTTGGCGAACCCGTTAATGATAGAATCCCAGATGGCAAAAATGATCCCTAAAATCATCATCGTCAGCCAAAACAATTCAAGTATTCTGATCATGGTTTTTTATCGTCTTTAGTCTTCGTTTTTGTTCTGTTTCTTGGAAACCTACCCGTGATATCTGTAATGTCGTATTTGTCGAAGGTGGCATTCGACTCAAAACCATTTCCCCATATCGTCTCATCTTCTTTCGTGATCTTCACAAACTGATCTGAATAAATCCTGTCATGATCTTCATCCCAAAATAATTTCTCGGTATTCAGGGTCTCCCCTTTTTCATTCACCACCACTACGTTATGTCTGGCTTCCATTATGTGCTTTTGTTCATAACGCACTGCATAGTTCGCTGTAAGTTTCGATTTTACCTTCATTTCTTCATTATAAAAATCAACGTTTACACCGTCAGGCATCACTATTTTCGGGTCTTCGGGATTGGCGAATCGTTCCAACTTCGGGGCAAACGCGCGTACCTTCACCCTACCCGAATCGCTGTAAAAAAACTCAACATCTTTACCGGTTTCGACCGGCAGGGAGTCGGAAGCAGTGACTTGTTTGACCCGTTCTACATCATTTTCACAGGAAGAAAGTAAAAATGAGAGAACAGAGAACAGAGAACTGAGAATGACAAGAGCTGATTTCACGGGATAAAGTTAGGAATTCTAAGAGCATTAGCGCAGGATTAGCGACTATTCAATTGAAAACAGTAATTTTGAACACATGAATTCAGACTTAAAAGGGAAAAGAGCTTTTGTTTGCGGAAGCACTCAGGGAATCGGAAAGGCTTCTGCCATCGCACTCGCAAATATGGGTGCTGAGATCGTTTTAATTGCCAGAAATGAAGAAAAACTGATTGATGTGCAGAAAGAATTACCCGCATCTGATAACCAAAATCACACATATATAGTTGCAGATTTCAATGATCCGGAAAAATTAAGAAGTTCCGTTTCAGAATTTATTCAGAAAAACGGGGATGCAAATATTCTTGTGAACAATAGCGGAGGACCGCCCGCCGGACCTGTGTTGACAGCCGAAATCCACTCTTTTGAGGAAGCTTTCAGAATGCATTTGTTATGCAACCAGGTTCTGGTTCAACAATTAGTTGAAGGAATGAAGAAATCGGGTTATGGGCGAATAATAAATGTCATCTCTACTTCTGTTAA
>JAHEYM010000281.1 GCA_023251595.1 Bacteroidota bacterium | reverse complement strand
CTTACTACGACAGATATTAATGGATGTATCGTGGTTTCACTTCCTGTCGTTGTTACCGTTAATCCTATTCCGGTTGTTACGGGTTTGATTTATAATAACCCTGCTTGTGAGGGTGGAAATCTAAATCTTGGTGTAAATGCCGTTGCTTCAGCCAATTATTTTTGGACGGGTCCGAATGGATTTTCTTCAAATTTACAAAGCCCGATTATCACCAATATAAGTTTAATAAATGCCGGAGTTTATTATGTATATATAACAGCAAATGGTTGTAACAGCCCAACCGATTCAATAACCGTAGTGATTGCTCCAATGTTGGTTGCACCGATAGTAACTAATAATTCTCCGGTCTGTGAAGGAGACAGTATTAATCTCATTTCCAACCCAATTTCAGGCGCTATATATAATTGGTCGGGTCCTTCCGGATTTTCTTCATCAACACAAAATCCGACCTTATTTCCTTCCCTTGTTTCCAATGCGGGAGTCTATACTCTGACCTACAGTATCAGTGGTTGTCCGAGTCATTTTTCAGCCACTACTGTAACGGTTACGCCCTTACCCGGACCGGCAAATCCAACATCAGATTCTCCTCTTTGCGATGGTGATACTCTGCATTTACATTCTGATTTAATTTCCGGTGCAAATTATCTATGGTCAGGACCAGGTGGTTTTTCTTCATTCAGTGTAAATCCGGTTATAGCACCTGCGGGGGTTCCAAATTCAGGTATATATACACTTAGACTTTTCCAGAATGGTTGTTATAGTGTTATTGACAGCATAACAGTGAATGTTTATGCAAATCCGGTTGTTGATTTGGGAAGCGATACGGTTGTATGTCCCGGAATTCCGATTACACTAAATCCGGGAGCCGGAGCTAATTATTTATGGCAGAATCAAAGCAACTCTTCTACTTTTGCTGTGTGGACTCCTGGGATATATAGTGTTGTTGTAACAAATGCTAATGGATGCAGAGCATCGGATGATATAACAATTACCTGGGGTGATTGTCAACTTACAGCGCCAAATGTGATTACACCAAACGGAGACGGTTTTAATGATGGTTTCAGAATATATAATGAAGACTTACAATGTTTTGAAATTCATATATATGATCGTTGGGGACTATTAATGTATATTTCAAATGATCCGAATTTTGTGTGGGATGGAATCGTGATGAAAACCGGAGGAAAAGCACCCGATGGAACATATTATTGGATTTTGCATTGGTGTCCTATTCCTGATAAATATGATTCTATAACAGGGTTTTTTGAACTGATTCGGAATGAGTAATTCCTAATTCGTAATTCACCCGCGAATCCCTACCTTTGCATTCCATTTCAAAAATTGATTATGTTTGAGAATCTGAGTGAAAAGCTCGACAGGGCGTTTAAAGTCCTTAAAGGGCAAGGCAAAATAACTGAAATTAACGTTGCGGAAACTTTGAAGGAAGTCCGTAAAGCGTTACTTGATGCCGACGTTAACTTTAAAGTCGCGAAAACTTTCACGGATACCGTCAAAGATCTCGCGATGGGTCAACAAGTGTTGACTTCGGTTTCACCAAATCAGTTGATGGTAAAAATTGTACACGATGAGTTGGCGAAACTCATGGGTGGAGAAACGTCAGAGATCAATCTGAAAGCCAATCCTGCCATTATTTTAATGTCTGGTTTACAAGGTTCAGGAAAGACCACTCTGTCAGGTAAACTTGCCAATATGTTAAAGACCAAACGTGGCAAGAACCCTTTGTTGGTGGCTTGCGACGTCTACCGTCCTGCAGCTATTGATCAATTGAAAATTATTGGTGGACAGATAGGAGTTCATGTTTATGAAGAATTAGAGAATAAAAATCCAGTTCAGATTGCACGAAACGCGGTCTCCTTTGCCAAACAAAACGGGCATAATGTTGTCATCATCGATACAGCGGGTCGTCTTTCGATCGATGAGCAGATGATGAATGAAATTGTGGCAATCAAAGATGGTGTTCGTCCCGACGAGATTTTGTTCGTGGTCGATGCGATGACCGGCCAGGATGCCGTGAACACAGCCAAAACTTTCAACGATCGTCTCGATTTCTCGGGCGTTGTTTTAACGAAATTAGACGGTGATACCCGTGGTGGTGCTGCACTTTCGATCAAATCGGTTGTGAATAAACCCATCAAATTTGTTGGTTTGGGTGAAAAGATGGATGCGATCGATGTTTTTCACCCCGCAAGGATGGCAGATCGTATTCTGGGAATGGGTGATATCGTTACGTTGGTTGAACGTGCACAGGAACAATTTGACGAAGTAGAAGCTGCGAAACTTCAAAAGAAATTAGCGAAAAACCAATTTAATTTCAACGATTTTCTTTCCCAATTACAACAGATAAAAAAAATGGGGAATCTGAAAGATCTTGTTTCGATGATCCCGGGAGTCGGAAAAGCGATGAAAGATATTGATATCACGAACGATTCTTTCAAACACATAGAGGCGATTATTCACTCAATGACTCCTGAAGAGCGCGAAAATGTCGCAGTTTTGAATGGTAGTCGTAGAAAAAGAATCGCAGCCGGCTGCGGACGAGATGTGCAGGAAGTGAATAAAGTAATTACGCAGTTTGAAGAGACCCGAAAAATGATGCGAATGTTTTCCAATAAAGATGAAGCGAAAAAAATGATGCGTGCAATGCCCCGTCGATAAATATATTTAAATATAATTTAAAAAATTGTCATGCAATTGATGGACGGTCGTGTGGTCTCGAAGAAGCTGAAAGAGGAAATGTCTCTTCAGATCAAAGCGATACTCGCAGAGGGACAAAGAGCCCCGCATTTGGTTGCAATTCTGGTGGGGAATGATGGCGCTTCTCAAACATATGTGGCAGCGAAAGAAAAAGCTTGTGGTGAAGTAGGTTTCAGGTCTACTGTTCTGAGATTTGCTGCTGCGATTTCTGAATCTGAATTGCTTCACGAAATTCAAAAAGTGAATGATGATGATGAAGTGGACGGGCTCATAGTTCAGTTGCCCATTCCTAAACATATTTCACCTGATAAAGTAATTAATCAGATTGATCCTAAGAAAGACGTGGACGGATTTCATCCGGTAAATGTCGGGAAAATGGTTCAGAATCTACCGGGTTTTGTTGCCGCCACGCCACTGGGAATTTTAAAAATGATTGAATATTATAATATTTCCATCAGAGGTAAACATTGCGTAATCGTTGGACGAAGCAAAACTGTAGGAACACCAATGAGTATACTGTTATCCCGGGATTCAAATACCGGGGATGGTACGGTCACTTTGTGTCACAGTCGGACAGTTGATCTTGAATCATATACGCGTTCGGCTGATATTCTCGTTGTTGCATTGGGTAAACCGGAATTTATTACAGGGGATATGGTGAAAGAAGGTGTTGTGGTAATTGATGTTGGAATTACCAGAGTTCCTTCTTCAACAAATAAATCAGGTTTCTTGTTGAAGGGAGATGTGAAGTTTGATGAAGTTTCTCCAAAATGTTCGTTTATTACACCAGTACCCGGAGGTGTTGGACCGATGACAATTGTGGCTTTGTTGCAAAATACTTTATCTGCATATAAAAATATAATATATGCGTGATCCGATGACGGAAAAAGTGCACGATTTGCAGAAAGAAATTCCGGTTATGGAAATGTTTGATTCCATTCAGGGAGAAGGAGCGAATCAGGGGAAACCTGCTTTTTTCATTCGTCTTGCAGGTTGCGACATTGGTTGTGTTTGGTGTGATGTGAAAGATTCATGGAATGTGAATGATCATTCGGTTATTTCCTATCAAGAAATCTTTGATCAGGTGATGAAAGTCTCCTCACCGAATATCGTAATTACAGGTGGGGAACCATTGCTTTATAATTTGGATCCGCTTTGTAAGATCTTAAAAAAATCAGGTAAAACACTTTGGTTGGAAACATCCGGAGCATATCCTTTATCAGGAACTTTCGATTGGGTATGTGTTTCACCCAAAAAATTTAAAGCCCCGTTACCGGAATTATTAAATAAAGCAGATGAATTAAAAGTAGTCGTTTATCATCCATCTGATATTGAGTGGGCAGAAGAACATGCGAAAAAAGTTCGTTCGGATTGCCGTTTATTTCTACAGCCGGAATGGGATCGTAGTGAAATAGTAATGCCGGTAATTGATGCCTATATTATAGATCATCCCCAATGGAATATTTCTAAACAAATTCATAAATTATTGGGCGTGAGATGAGGTGGAATTTGAGAGTAAATTTATCTATATATAAAAAGATTATATTTTTTGTCATCTGGTTATGGCAATTGACCGGATGTACTGTGGCACAGAATCCGGCTTTTTCAACCAAGTCAAAACGCGCGATTAATTTATACGTTGAGGCGACTAAATATTATGACGGGAGAATGGCTGATGAAGCGGCTAAATTGACTCGTGAAGCCCTTCTTACTGATCCGAAGTTTATAGAAGCACACATGTTACTGTCTGACATATATGCTGATAAATATATGTTTGATTCATCTGCCATCGAAATAAGAAGAGCCATAAATATTGACCCTTCTTTTTTTCCTAAGAACTATTATTTACTTGCAAAAATGGAGTACAGATTGGGGAAGTATGACGAAGCCAAAGCAGAAATTGACACGTTGGTGAAATTTCCTTCAATACCTGCTTCATTTAAGAGCAAAATAGCTGATATCACCGATAATATTAATTTTGCAAGAGCTGCTATAGCACATCCGTTACAGATGCATCCCGTTAATTTGGGAGATAGTATTAATTCTTCTAATGATGAATATTTTCCTTCGATAACCGCCGATGGTGAACGATTTTATTTTACGTATAAACATGCTGCCGACGAAAATACACTGGATAAAAAAGGTGCTTTTGAAGAGGATATATATGTAAGTGAAAAATCAAATGGTAATTGGGGTAAAGCTCATGGAGTAGGAGCGCCAATCAACACACATGATAATGAAGGTGCACTCTGTGTCTCTGTTGATGGAAGGACGTTGTTTTTCACAGGTTGTAATCGTGAAGATGGTCTCGGAAGTTGTGATATTTATTGGGCAAAGAAAACCGGTGATGTTTGGAGTATTCCACAAAATCTCGGCGCTCCTGTGAATACAAGTAAGTTTGAGTCTCAGCCCAGCCTTTCATCCGATGGCAGAACACTTTATTTCGTGAGTAACCGACCTGGGGGCGTGGGTTCCTATGATATTTGGAGAAGTACACTTCAACCTGACGGCAGTTGGAGTGATCCTCAGAATCTCGGTCCGAAAGTAAATACTATCGGTAGGGAAGAAGCACCGTTTATTCACCCTGATGATCAGACGCTTTATTTTACGTCAGATAGTCGTGTAGGTATGGGTGGAAAAGATATATACTTTTCAAAGAAAAATAATGATAACTCCTGGGGTGAAGCAAAAAATGTTGGTTATCCATTAAATACTTTCTCCGATGAATGGGGTTTGATTGTGAGTGCTGACGCAACGACTGCATATATTACTTCGGGAAGAATTTCAGGTAAAGGAGGACTCGACCTTTATAGTGTTGAAATGCCCGCCTCGATCAGACCTCAAAAAGTTGCTTATATAAAAGGAAAAGTCACTGATTCACTAACTGGAAAACCGCTTGGAGCACATTTCGAATTATTCGATCTTCAGGCAAATAAAAAAATTGTTGAATCGAATTCTGATGAATTAACCGGTTCATTTCTTGTGATTTTACCCGCTGGAAAATTATACGGATTGAATGTTTCAAGAGATGGGTATCTTTTTCATTCCGAGAACTTT
>JAHEYM010000280.1 GCA_023251595.1 Bacteroidota bacterium | reverse complement strand
GATTTAGGATTAAGATATAAAGACAGTACGCTTTTTATTTCTTCCGGGAGTTCAACAATGTTGCCTGATAGCGTTGTTGATATAGAGGTTAATGATATAGCATTTCACGCAAGTGGTCATTACCATGACCAAGTAGATGCTTATTTTTATTTAGATTCATTTCCCACTTTAGCATCACTGGACAGTTTCCTGATCGGTTCAAATATTAATTATCAGCTATATTCTTATTGTCAGGCACGAGAACCTTACAGTGAATATAAAATTAAAACATTTCTTGCCAATGATACAAATTGTGCTACCTGCGAGATACTTTTGGCTATGGACACGGGAAAAATTGCGGTGCATTGCCCCGGATGTAATATGCCAGGATTTATCGCTAAGGATTATAAACTTAAACGTATCACGCGAGGTTTAAGAGATAACAACAACAACGGAATAGCTGATGCTTGCCAATGTGAAGCAGACAGCACTTTGATTTCCGATAAAAGATTTATGGTCGGCGATACTTTGGTCGGAAGACTCACGGCAGATATTGTTGATGGAATTGTAATGGACAGTGTTACAGGGGCAACGTTAGCACATGTTGATTCTCTGTTTCCACTCAATCATGCTTATCTGCACTTGAAATTAAGTCATTCTGAGCGGTTCAGAATTATTGATGTTTCAGTTAAAATTGAGGATTCTACAAATCATCTTTTATTTCTAAGAGATACGCTTAACGCAATAGTTCAACACGATACTACTTTATTTGGTGATAAATATTTATATGATTTAAGTCTCGGTATTCTTCAACAATATGGGATCGATAGTAACTATATATATGCAGTCGGAGATCATTTCACAATAATCACTACCTATAAAATCGAACAGAACATTCCGGGTTTTCCTGAAAACCCGGAAGAAATTGATATAACTAATTTAATATATATGACGGGAATTCGTGATAGTTTACAGCACGATCCTGATATTTTTTACCAGCCCGCAACATCTGTTCTTTCAACCGAAGTAGATTCAACAAATTTATTCTGGTGCGAAAAGTATGGAGGTATTGCTTATCAGTATCCCGTTCAGATTAATAATAATAGTGGATTTAATAATGAAGATGTTGATCATGACCAATGTAACAAAAAAGCAATTTGCTCTGTAACAACTTTCATCGGGGGTGAAAATCATTTGAATGTTTTCCCTTATGAATATCGGCAACCGATTGTTCCGGACACGATTAAATTTATTTTGCCTAACGGATATAATATTGACAGTGCCAATTCAAAATTAGATTATAAATTTTACACATTACCATACGCAAGTGTGAACCATTATGTCAATTATTCTATTCAACCGGATAGCAGTTATTATGACAGCAATATGGGAAACTGGATAATGATTTACCGACAATGCGCTCATCATACACTTTTGCCTGAACCCTTACCATCTTCATTCGGAAATTATATCGGCACGATTGATCTTCCTTCGCAAGATGAAAAATTATATTACTGGTTATATATTTATTTAAGCCCAATATGTGCATCCGATTCAGACATAGTTCCTCTGTTTAGAAAAATGCCTGCAATAGCATTTAATGATTCCCCTTATAATTTTATTCCCTCAGGCACGGTTTTTCAAGATACAATCGCCCATGATACATTAACATTTCCACATCCTGTTTTAAGCATTTATCAGCAATCCGGGGTACAACAACAAATCGGTACAAATTCGGATCTGTGTTTTCAATTCCGACTTGACAACAATTCCACCGACCACGAGCCAACAGATAATTTATGGGCGTACATCTCTTCTCCCTCGGGACACGTCGCACTTAATACTGCTGTTATTTTACCCTCGAACACTTTGTTGACGATAAATTCTAACAATATCATTGAACTTAAAAACACTCTGATACATAATGATACGGCAGATTTTCGTGTTTGTTGTCATTATAGTTGCGGAGTAGCTAATCAGTTAGACAGTATTATTTTATTTTATGGGTGGAATTGTTCCGGTTACCCGATCTCAATCAACGATACAAATCTATTATGCGATGTTCAGAAGGAAATATTTTATTTCCTTCCCGACAGTTCTGCTATTCAGGTAACAGATGATGAATCGTCTTCTGCGACAAGTTGCGATACTCTGCATTATAAAATAAATGTTCTTTCAACACAGCTTGGAAGGGTTTATGATTTCGCAGTTGATGTGGACTTGCCACCCGGGCTGACTTTCTTTACTGATCACGACACGCTTGAATTTCCTGTTAATACGGTTTATTCTCCCGCAGTTGGCCCGACAATCTACCCGACACATCTGCACTGGAACATTGACTCCACTTGCGCACCAATTGATACAGGCGGGCTTGGTATCAATCAGAATTTCGCTCTTACATTCAGCTTATTGAGTTCTTGCCTTTACACGGGAGATTCGCTTTATGCTACTGTATCGGGAGTTTCATATTGTGGAGAAGTTTTTACGGTTCATCCTTCATTTAATCAAATCACAGTAACAGCTTGCGCTTCCCTATTCGCTGGTTTTACTGTGTCAAATGTTCGGTGCTATGGAGACAGTAATGGTAAGATTGTAACTACTCCATGCGGGGCAAGCGGGCCTTTCACTTACAGCTGGTCGAATGGAGAAACAACAGCTACGATAATAAATCTTCCCGCAGGTATATATACAGTAATAATTACAGATACTCCGAGCGGAGCTACATTCACAGCCAGTATTACAATCACCCAACCGCCTTTACTGACTGAAAGTTTAACTTCTCAAACAAATATATTATGTGGTGGTCAAAATACAGGGTCAGCAACGGTTAGTATTGCGGGTGGAACCGCCCCATTTTACATTTCATGGGATTGTAATCCTTCGCAAACCGGATTAACTGCATCAGGTTTATTTGCAGGTACATATATAGCTACTTGCACCGATGCAAACGGATGTATGGCGTATGACACGGTAATTATTTCAGAACCTCCATCACTTACTTTATCTGTTTCCAATACATTCATAAGCTGTACAGGATCGGGAAATGATGGCACGGCAACGGCACATATTTCAGGAGGAATATCACCTTTTACTTACTATTGGTACACCTCTCAATGGTCGCCGATAGGCGGGAATGATTCCGTCGCTTCCGGTCTGATTGCGGGAACATATTATATATATGTTATAGATTCTAACGGTTGCGTTTCGGCGATGTCGGTTGATGTATTGGTGCGACCTTCACCGACTATTCCTTCCATCTCAGGAGCTATCAGTACCTGTAATACCGGAAATATTCACTATTCTACATATATTGATTCGTCTTATGTATATACATGGTCAACTACGAACGGAATTTCAGGTAATAGTGGCATTGGAACATATACCGCCACATCATGGGGAAATGCTGCTCAATTAGGCGGAAATATTATTGCGACAGTTACAGACACGAACGGATGCTCTTCGACCGACACGCTCGAAATATATTTTTGTTGCGATACGCTTCATAGTCTTGGTGTAAATATTATTGACCGAAGCGTTACTGATCTCGTGGCAAATCCACCCACCGGACTTAATATGTATTACGATACTGCTCTGACTTCTTATGTCATCACACATCCGATTGAGATAAACGGGTTCTTTACAATCGACACAAATCTGACGATTTTGAATTGCGATAGCACCATGCTTGGCCCGAATGCGAAAATTATTGTTCAACCAAATACAAAACTTACAATAAACAGATCGCACCTATTTGCGGGTTGTAATTATCGGTGGGACAGAATTGATATAAGCCAAAATTATAGCAAACTGGAAATTATTAATTATTCTATTATTGAAGATGCGGACACTGCTGTTTACGCAGCCAATGGAGGTAATTATGTTTTTAAAGATTCGTATTTCAAAAGAAATCAAAGAGATGTTGTTGTACGAAATTATGCTCATAATCAATATCCCGGCGATGTAACCGGATGTGTCTTTAAATGCGATACCTTCTTAACTCCACCCGGCGCAGGTCTGATGACTCAATATTGTTTCGACATTTTCAATGTTGACTCAATCAACATTGGTGACAGCAATATGGGAGCAGGAACAAGAAATACTTTTTCTCAAGTAGAGTGGGCAGGAATTCATTCGGTTTATTCAAGCATACATATATACTGGAATGAGTTTACCTGGTTATGCCCATGGTGGTGGACTGATCCAATCACATACCCCAACGGATATGGAATCGAAGCTTACGGTTCAAATCAGGATACAATGCAGAATTTGCACCTTTTGGTAACAGCGAAAAATAAGTTCGAAAACAATGCGACAGATGTTTTTGCCACAGGTGGCATGCATATAAAAATTTCGGATAATCGATTTAATAGATTTCACGAAGGAATTTGGATAAAAGACCATTTTAACAAATCCATTGAAATTGATCATGATACTATCTCGAATGGTGTACGACATGGAATCAGAGTTGACGAAAATAAAGCTTGTCATATTAAAATTTCTCACGATTCCATTACTGATGTTAAAAGAGGAATATGGAACTATCAAAATCCTTATTGTACAGACAGTATTTATTATAACCGTATTCATACTACTTCAGCTGGCCCCGATATGACCGAGGGGATTGTGGTTTCAGAACCCGTAACGCCTGCTTATGCACCTGTATATATATTTAGTGATACGGTATCAGAAGCACGGTACGGAATTTATGGAATTAATCTTTATAAACCAAACATCTTTGAAAATTCAGTTTCGTTGAAACAGACCGCAAGCGCTTCCTGGTATTGTTTCGGAATTCATATAGAGAATTGTTTCGGGGCAGATATTCGGTTTAATAATGTAAAAAGTTCCGGCAACTCAAATTGGTGGATCGATGGTATTCGGAGTGATAATAGCGGTTCCGCCAGTATGATTTGTAACCACACCACTGACATTGGTGAAGGATTTTTATGGATGGGAAATAATCCGAGTTCACAGTTTCTTGGCAATTCAATGTTAGGCCCCCACTTCAGGGGCTTAGTAATGGCAGGAGGTTATCCTAATTCTCTCAGCACGCAGGGAAATGTTGGGCATCCTTCTGAAAATACATGGGATTTAGATACCAATAATTTTATTGATGGGCATACATTTACTTGGTTTACAGACCAATCTCATAATCCTATGTGGGTGATGCCGGATTCCTCATATCAACAACCCATACCATATATCGCACATCCAGATACTACACCTTTAACTAATCTACCGCTGAGTGTTTGTTCATCATGGTCGGTCGGTATGAGTATCTGTGCATCTCTTAAGCCACCATTGAGTGAATTACGAAAAATTATTCACGACTCAATTGATTGGTCGGGAACGAGTGCACTGCAAAAGCGTATTACTAAAGTATCTGTCGCAAAGACGATTATTTCAGATACATCGCTTTATGCTGACACAAATTTAAAATATTTCGCCGATTCTGTGATGAATGCATCGTTTGGTTTATTAGATACTATCGGAAAAATATCTGCCACCACAAAAGACCTTCCTACTGCATATTTTCTTTATACGATTAACGATTTCATAGCGCCATCAGATACTGGCGAGACATATATTAAAGAAGTGAATCAGACTATGAATCTGAAAACATTGTATAGCCACCTTAGCACAGATGAAATTATAAAGCTCGAAACAATCGCTGAAATGTGTCCGACTAAATACGGGCAAGCGGTTTATTCAGCACGGGTGATACTTGCACAGATTGATACGATAACACGGGAATATAAGAATGATTGCGAATTTGTACCCCCGCCTGAAAATAATGGACGACAC
>JAHEYM010000279.1:2669-5805 GCA_023251595.1 Bacteroidota bacterium | reverse complement strand
TTTTGGTCAATAATTTATTCCCTATTCATATCTTTTAGCAAAAAGATATGAATTAAAATCTCCCCCTCTTGAGGGGGCGAAGGGGGAGGAGGTGCAGAATCTATATAGTCCGAACGCGATGGCATGAAGCAACCCGAAATTAAATCATACCCTCTGCTGTTCTTTGTAAACCATATAGCGTGTGAAACATAGGAGGTCGGAATTCCCGCGGAGGATATATAAAATTTGCAGAGCCAGTGCCGGGTCGTTCAGAGCGTATGCAAGAATAATCAGACCTGATAGCAAGTAAATCAAAGGAAGTATCAAACTCTGAGGACGATGTATCAAACTCTGCAGACAATGTAGCAACTGTTGCAGAGCGTAGAGCAGAGTATGCAATCGATATAGGTGGGTTCAACATACGATGTCGCGAAGTTTGAGAACGGTATAGGTGGGTCTGCGAACGATGTCGCGAAGTTTGAGAACGGTATAGGTGGGGTCTTCAGACGATGTTGCGAGGTTTGAGAACGGTATAGGTAGGGTTATCAAACAATGTCGCGAAGTTTGAGAACTGCATAGGGGGGGGCTGCGGACGATGTCGCGAAGTTTGAGAACGGTATAGGTGGGTCTGCGAACGATGTCTTGCAATCTGAGATGCTTGATTTCATTGAAAATGTTAAAAAATAAAAAAATCACATTCACATAATAATATATAACAACATCCGTTTCCAAGCAATAAATAATCCAATCATTTATGTTTGGGATATCATCACACAATAATAATAAAATAATTCGGTTATACAAACTTCAAAAGAAAATAATCACACATCATAATAATAGAAACAATTCCCCGTTCATCAACCTAAATAAATATATTCATAACTCATACCTCATAGTTCATAACTCATAACTCATAACTCAAACCAACGGCCTATAGAATATTTTTACTAATTATTAATTATTAGTTGTTAAGAAGTGAAACGCCATACTGTGGCGGGTTACAAGCCGTTCATTCACATATTATATTAAATTGCAGGAGCGATTCATAAATCGCCGGTATGTAATTCATCAAAGCTATTGCTGACCCGTGAGTAGTAATTGTTAATGGCCGCGTATTATTAAAAAATGTAAATAATCAAATAAATAAATCGCAAAATAACCGAATGAATTGGCACGATGTTTGAAGACAAATATAAATATATATTCACCCTCTAAACCCTACTATATGGATAAATAAAAGATGAAATAGTGCCCGACATCAAAGTATCAATTATTAATTACAAACAACTTAAATTTAACGTAACACTAAAAACAAAAAAAATGAATCTAAGAAAAAGTAATCTCATGAACATGTTCAAAGCTGTAGTGATTCATTGCACAACGAATCCGTTGGCAACCGCAACCATCTCAGCTTTTGCTGTAGTTTTTGCAATTCTGCAAAACAAAATTGATCTGATTATTCAGAATCAACAGATTATCCAGAATGGAACGAGTGGTGTAACCATAGCAAGTTTACACGCCCGTGAACGAATGACAACTTTTGCGAGCAGGTGTGCGAATGCGCTGCTGGCACTGGGGCATCAGACCGGCAACGATCTTTTGATCCGTAAAGTTGATTATTCACTCTCTGATTTTAAACGGATGAAAAAAGAAGACGTCTCGGTTCTCTGTAAAACCATTGCTGATCTTGTAAACTTTTATTTGACTGCGTTAGCTCCTTACGGTATAACTCCGGCTGACGCTGCGGATCTGCAATCAAGTATTGTTGATTATACAGTCGGTAGCCAAAATCCCAGATATGCTACGATCACTCGGAAGGAAGCAGGAGAACAGAATGATTTAATTATGAAGGACATTGAAGAAAACATTCTGAAGAAACAAATGGATCCGATGGTAAGAAGTTTATTACCAATAGAACCATCTTTCGTAAGGGGTTACTTCAATGCACGCGAAGTTGTGGATCTTGGTAAAAACATCACGAAAATACGTGGTGTAATAACCGATGCTAACGGAGTTGCACTACCGGGAATCACGCTCACGATTCGCAACTATGCAAGTAATATTATATATAATGTGGTTACTGACTTCAGTGGCAGATACTCCATTTCTAACATTCAGAGCGGGGATTACCTGTTGAAAGTTATCGGAGATGGTTATCAACCGGTTGTTGAAGAAGGAGTTCACCTGGTAGCAGGTCGTGAGGTTGATCGTTCATTTCAGCTCAGCAGGGCTGCATAGAGCATCTATTGAAGAAGCAATAAGAGCTCAAATAAAAAGGGTCGGATTTATCCGACCCTTTTCTTTATATAATATATTGCAACTTATTTCTGTACAATAATCTTTGTTGAATACGATTTAGTGCCTGCATTAAGATGGACGAGATAAAGTCCCGACTCCAGACCTTCAACAGGAAGAACAATTTTATTTTTTCCGGAATTTAATTTCCCTGTATTTATTGTCATCACTGTTTTTCCGGTGATATCCATCACTTCAACAGAAATTTCTTTTGGCTGTGAAAGCAGAAGTTCTATATTCGTTTTGGTATTTACCGGATTCGGATATACAGACATAATTCCATTATCAGCTTCGAAATCGCCCGTAGATGTTACATTTGTAGCGTAGATGGATTGGAAAACTTCCTGGGTAGTATAATCCTGAAGCCAGACCACCACTCTCAGATCACTGAATTCTTCAACCGTATTCGGTGTCGGGAAATTATAAGTTTTTGTAAACGTGACCGGTGTTCCGGCAGTGAGGGCAGCAACAGCTTGACCTGTGATACCTGGCATCATCTTTTTAAATACGTGATGAAATACTGTCTCACCATTTGTAGAAACATTATTATAAGTTGTTTCTTCAATGATCGCCATAAATAATTTCAGATTCACACTTGTATTATCCACCAAAGGATTTATCGTCGCCGTGCAGGACACGTTCGTCCCGTTCACATTAAATGTGGAAGAAATATTAACGAAAGCAGGAATCTGATATTCTGTATCAAAATTTCCGGTCGTATATGATGGGGTATAATAGTCGTGCCAACCTTCAACCCGCATATCAGGAATTCCCGTAACATTATAATAAGTACCTCTTGTTCCGCACTCTGTTGTGTAATAAGGATCGCCCGCACCCGGCCAGTTCATACAATAATGTACAA
>JAHEYM010000279.1:0-2659 GCA_023251595.1 Bacteroidota bacterium | reverse complement strand
AAATATAACTCCGTCAATATTCTGACTTCCGGCAACGCACGGACCGCAGGTAGAACTCGAAAATATTTCATGTAACGGAATCATCTGTGTCACCGCGCTTACCACATTTATCGTTTTATAAATGGTGTCGTTCATCATATTCTGATCAACATTTCCATTGATGTTACTTGCCCAAACCGCAATTGTATATACGCCTGTAGAACCGGGAGTCCATGCGGAAGGATGTGTATATGTATACATACTGTCCGTCATGATACTCACACTGCTTATGGGAGATGTAACCGTTGTGCCGCCATTTACAGAATAATTAAGGTCGAATGAATTTACGGTAGAAGTACCATAATTTACTATATTCCCCGCTATTGTATATGGAGCCATTGAAAGTGCCTGTGTGGGATAGAGTCCGATGCTGAGTGCTGACATATCATAAGCAGGCGGTGATCCATATATAAATTCGTAATAAGTATTATCGGCAGGAGTGAAATCGGTTCCTGCAACGGGTTGCAGATTCGGTGATCCTGTTATCTGTATAGCTGTACTATTGTCGATTTGTATTCCGGCGGAGAGCGAAGTCATGCAACCGGAAGAGCGTTGATCAACAATATATATTTTGTTGGTTGTTTCTTCGAGAACGATACTCCAGTAAGTCCAGCAGGTGTTGGCTGCAGGACCGGGCAAACTATATGAAGAATAGTGAATCCAGAATTGACGGTTCGGAGCGGCACCAAAAGTTTTTGTCGATATATAATCATTTGTTCCGAGAGCGGCGAGTCCCCAAACACATACCGAATTATTCGGAATCGTCGCATTTGGAAGAGCAGCAGATATTGAATCAGGAACATTGACGGCCGTGATATCGAAAGTTAAAACACCGGAAGTCGAAGCTTTCAGATCTGTTACCGGATTTCCATTAAAGTTGAAGGCGAAAGGAATGGTTGCATTGCTCGACCAGCGCGGAGCACCAACGACTCCGCCCACATCTATCGCTGTCCATCCGGGAGGTTGTCCGCCGCCAAAAGGATATTCGTTATCCGTGTTGAGTCCACCGGGATTTGTGTTCGCATGAAGATGCGGGACATAATAGTACTGCGAGAATGTGCTCGTTCCACAGAGGAAAAGAGCGACCATCGCAAAGAGTAGGTTTTTTTTCATGGGAGGGGGTTTAAATTCTCTGCTAATTTCTGAAAACAATTTGGAATACACAAATGAGATATGAGTTAACAACTCATAACTCATAGTTCATAACTCATAACTTTTTTCCGTATCTTTATCCTAGAAAATAAATCGATCATGATTCGTAATAAACCTACCTTTCCATTCGAAACTATTGGTGTGGCAGTGGCATTTTCACCCAGGTTAGAAGCTATTCTATATGAAGTTAAAAATCTTGCGAATCTGTTTGAATCGCGCGTGGTGTTCATACATGCCGGCAAACAAACGGATGAGAAGACAGAATATCTCGATGATTTAACCAGGAAATTGGAATTTAACAAAGATCGCTGCACATTTGTTTTCCGAGATGGTGATGCCGCCGAAGTTATTCTCGAAGAAAGCAAGGAACACATTGTTGATCTGCTCATTGCAGGTGCTTTGGAAAAAGAAAGTCTGCTCCGGTACTATATTGGTTCTGTTTCTCGCGAGATATGCAGGAAAGCAAAATGCTCTGTCCTGATGCTTACCGAACCTTCAACCAATTCAACCCGATTCGAAAAGATTGTGGTAGGAGGAATAGATCACCCGAAAACTGCCAATACAATCAGGACCGCAATTTATTTTGCAAATCACACCGGAGCAAAAAAAATCGATATTGTTAAAGAACTTGATCTTCCTTCTCTCTCTATGAGTGTATCGGATCAACCAACGAAGGAATCATCTCAAAATATTAAGGATAAATTCTTTGAAGAGGAAAAACAAAAACTGGACGAAATGATTTCAGGCATCGATCCATGTGGAATTAATTTAGAAGTGCATCATGAGTGGGGAAAATCCGGTTTTGTAATCAGTGAATTCGCACGAAAAATCGAAGCCGATTTAGTGGTTATTAATTCAGCCGACACTGCTCCGACATTATTAGATCGCATTTTTACACACGATATGGAATTTATTCTTGCAAATATTCCCTGTAATCTTTTAATTGTCCATACGCGCGAATAGTGGGAAATATTTCACATACCGACCTCATCGTTTTGCTTGCGGGCATAAGTGTGATGTTGATTGTGTCGAGAGTTGCTTCTGAACTCGGTAAACTCGTCAAACTCCCGATTGTGATGGGGGAACTTCTTGTCGGAATTCTTTTGGGTCCGACGGTGTTCGGTGCAATTTCACCTGACTTATTTCACAAGGTTTTTCCGAGCGTAGGAAATGCAGCCATCGCCTTAGATGGAATCATTAAACTTTCTGTCGTGATGTTGATTTTCGTTGCAGGACTCGAGGTGCAGCTTCAGATGGTATTAAAACAAGGCAAGGTTGCAATTTCAACCAGTGTCTTAAGTATGATCTTCCCTTTCGCGACTGGATTCCTTGTGGTCTGGTTTTGGCCTGAATTATTCCCGATCAATGAAAATAAATTGATGCTTGCATTATTTTTCGGAACAGCATTATCTATTTCCGCATTACCGGTTATCGCAAGAATATTGATGGACATGGGGATGTTTAAAAC
>JAHEYM010000532.1 GCA_023251595.1 Bacteroidota bacterium | reverse complement strand
TGAATTGCATTTGAAAATTTTATGCGGCGATAACGGAGATAATCTGCCTTCTGTATTTGTTTTAGACGAATCAAAATATCCAGTTGAAGGAAAAAGAATCGGATTAGGTGACGTCACTGCAGAACTAATTCTCAAAGAAGAAAAGTTCTTAGAATCGGATTATGTTATCGAGAAAGTATCGAAAAAATACAAGACACTATCGTCTAATACCATCGTCGAAGAGGTGAAAGCCAATTATCAGCGGAATTTAAAATTGATAGATTTCAATCATATTCCAGTTGAGATTGAGAGCGCGATCTTGAGTAAATACGATACACACCAAGTAGAAGAATGCGACATGAAATCTTTATTTAGAATGGCTATGAGTTTAGGTGAAAATAAAATAGCAGCTGATCTGAATAATTTGAAGATATTGTTTGATAGAATGGTTTAATGTCACATTTCCATCAAGGTGTCTACACTCCTATAAATCGATACAAATGTCTTACCCCCACAGTTAATTTTCTGTCAGGATTCGAACTAGATGTGTTCAGAAAATTAGATGCCAATCCCCGCATAATTAGATGGGGCGCTAATAATTTCACTGTTCAGTATTACTCCGAAGTCGATCATCGAATACATAAATATTTCTTGGACATTTATTGCGAGTCACAGAATCAAAATGGAGCAGTGACTAAGTACATATTTGAAATAAAACCAGACAAACAAGTGTCTCCTCCTGCTAGACCTAAAAGGATGACGACGAAGTCTCAACAGAACTACAACAGGGCCATTCTTACATACAGAGTCAATATGAACAAATGGCAAGCGGCTCAAAATTTCAGTTTATCGAATGGTATGAAATTCATGATCATAACTGAATCAGCCAAGTACAGTTTCAATAATAATCAGCTAACAAAAATATCAAATGAGGGTTTTTAATGTCCACGTATAAAGAAGCATATGACAAATCACTGGAATATTTCAATGGGGATGAGTTAGCTGCTAATGTGTTTGTTTCTAAATATGCTTTGACTGATAATTCTGGTGATATAAAAGAATTGACCCCCGATGATATGCATAAGAGACTGGCTGGAGAGTTTGCTAGGATTGAATCTAAATATCCTAACCCATTGTCTTTTGATGAAATATATCAGTTGCTTAAAGATTTCAAATACATAGTACCACAAGGTTCTCCTATGAATGCAATTGGAAACGATCATCAAATCCAATCGATAGGCAATTGTTTTGTGATTGCTCCGGTGTTGGATTCTTACGGCGGTATCATGCATTCTGATCAACAGTTGGTGCAATTAATGAAAAGACGTTGTGGCGTTGGAATGGATCTATCAAACATACGTCCGAAAGGTGTGTTGACTCAAAATGCTGCCAGATCGACCGATGGTATTGGTCTTTTTATGGAGAGATTTTCCAATACTTGTCGAGAAGTTGCACAAGGTGGGCGTCGAGGTGCATTGATGCAAACCATCTCGATCCATCACCCGGAAGTTGAGACTTTCATCAATATCAAAAAGGACAAGAAAAAGGTCACAGGGGCGAATATTTCAGTTAGGGTTTCTAATGAATTCATGGAAGCAGTGAAGTCAGATTCCGAGTACGAGCAATTCTGGCCCATGACTGGAGAGAAGAAAATAACAAAGCATGTTAGTGCCAAATCAATCTGGAATCAGATCATCTCTTCAGTTTGGGAAGGTGCGGAACCGGGAGTCTTGTTTTGGGATAACATCACGTCTCAAGGGCCATCTGGGATTTATGGAAAAGTCGATGAAGCATTTAAGGATGTATCTACGAATCCTTGCGGCGAGATTCCAATGGGGACAGATTCCTGTAGACTGTTAGTTATCAATCTGTTACCGTTTGTCAAAAATCCTTTCACATCAAATGCAAAATTTGATTTCAATAAGTTCTCGGATATTGCGTATCAGGCTCAAAAATTGATGGATGATGTTGTTGATTTGGAATTGGAAAAGATTGATAAGATTTTGCTAAAGATTGCCAATGATGATCAACCCGATTTCATCAAAGCCCCAGAGAAAAAGATGTGGGAAGATTTCAGATCTGTGTGCGTCAAGGGGCGTCGTACTGGTCTAGGCATCACTGCATTGGGTGATACATTAGCTGCTTTGAATGTCAGCTACGGTTCTGGCGAGTCGATCAAAAAGACAGAAAAGATCTACAAAACTTTAGCTGTTAATGCTTATAGATGCTCGATTCATATGGCAAAACAAAGAGGCAAATTTGAGTTGTTTGATTACGAACTCGAGAAGGATCATGAATTTTTGAATCGTATCATCAAATGTCTGGATGAAGATGATGTCGAGATGTACAAGAAATATGGCAGACGAAATATTGCGTTGACTACTACCGCTCCTACTGGTTCCGTCTCCACTCTAACAAAAACCACATCCGGAATTGAACCAGCATACCTCTTGAAATATACTCGACGGAAAAAAATAAATCCTATTGATACCACTGCCAAACCTGATTTTATTGATGATCTGGGTGATAAATGGCAAGAATTCCCGGTATATCATCACGGATTCAAGATGTGGATGGATATCACCGGAAAAGAAAACATCGAAGATTCTCCGTATCATAAGGCGACTTCTAGCGATATTAACTGGATCGCAAGTGTGAAAATTCAAGGTGCTGCTCAGAAGTGGATTTGTCATGCGATATCAAAAACCTGCAATCTTCCAAACGATGCCACTAAGGAATTGATATCAGAGATCTATATGAAAGCGTTTGAAGAGGGATGTAAAGGGTTCACTGTTTACAGAGATGGATGCCGGTCGGGGGTTTTGATTTCCCAAACAGAATCTAAGAAGGACGAATTCAAAGAATACCAAGCACCTAAACGTCCGGATTCTTTGGATTGTGATATACATCAGACAATTGTTAAAGGTGAACCGTGGACAGTGTTTGTCGGGAAGTATGAAAATAAGCCATATGAAATATTCGGTGGCTTGTCCAAATATGTCCAAATTCCCAAGAAGTATAAATCTGGAAAGGTTTCTAAGAATGGTAAGATGGCTGGCAAAAGATTGTACGATCTATCTTATGGACTTGGTGAAGAAGAGACTATGATTAAAGACATAGTGAAAGTATTTGAAAATCCAACTGAAGGAGAATTCACTAGAATATTATCTCTGTCTTTAAGACATGGATCTCCTATTCAATATGTAGTAGAACAATTACAAAAGGACGATAAAAACAGTGATATGTATTCGTTCTCAAAAGTAATGGCAAGAGTATTGAAACATTATATCAAAGATGGATCTAAATCTACTGATAAGAAATGTTCTTCTTGCGGAGCAACTGACTCGTTAATTTATAAAGAGGGGTGCGTGACATGTTCAAGCTGCGGATTCTCTAAGTGCGGATAATTCCAACATACTGGCCATTTTCTGCCATAATTCGTTGCAAATAACCCTTGACATGTGGTTTCGATGAGATTATTTTAAACTTGGTGATTTTTGTGAAATATGATAAAAACATACCATATTATCTGAATGATCTCGAAATGAAACTCCATGCGGATTTGGCCTATTTACGTTCTGAAATTAATCTTACTCCATCCTTGGTTCAGCAATACAAGACGAAATGGCTCGGGAAAAAAGGTTTAATTAAAATCGCAATGAAAGCCGTCAGATCATGCTAAAAAATCTCACCGACACCGACATCAGACTTTCCGGAATTGGTTTGACGCAAGATATGGTGAAAAATCTTTATCGTTGCATAAAACTATGTCGGACGAATGATGAATTGATTCCCTTGTCCTGTGTATTCGTCTCAAAGCCCAAGAAGATCACCAAAGCGGACAGAGAATGGGCAAGGCGATTAGGCATTCCGGAATTTTTGAAAACGGTCAATACCACACCTGCTTCAGAAAACAATCTGAATCCTGCGGAACCTGTATCCGTAGAATTATTGGCTCACGATGCTCATACTCGTCATTGTTGTGTGAATTGTGGATGTAAATACGGCGAAGATGACACCGATTGTACCGTGAGGTTGAGAACCAAAAAGCAAGAGCGGATTTGTTCTGGGTCTTGTTATGAACATTACTAAGGGGGAATTCATGATACGCATTGACAGACTGAAAGAACTCCGGGATTTCACTCTTAATGAGAGCCCAAAGATTTTTGATTTTTCGACATGGAACAGCAAGAACTCGATCTGGAAAACTGCTCTCGGCATTCGGTGCGGAACCAATGGATGCTTGTTGGGGAATGCGCCTCTGGTATGGCCTAACGAGTGGGAATACGGGATGGAGATGGGATCGGACAATAAAAAATGCAAATGGGCTCCGAACTTGAAATCGAACCGTGGAGTCAATTCGGTTCTCGCTTCCGGTGTCGAATGGTTTGGAATCAGTATGGCACAGGCAGAACATATTTTCCAAGTCAATAAGCAAGTCTCCATGTTTGGGAACACTCCTCACATCGTTTTAAAAGGCGATGCATCTTTACAGGATGTCATCACTGTTCTTGATCGGTTCATCGCATGGGCTGAATCGACGCAAGAGCCATCTCTTAAGGATCAGATCGAGGAATTGATAACTCAGGGATAAATGCTTTTCTCGGCGGCCCAAAAGGCGAACTCAGATTGAAAGAAACATGAAAATACGTTGTTTTTGTTGTGGTGATGATTGTATCGAAGTAATCATGGATATCATGAAGTTTGATAAATTCGGTGTAATTGATACCGAGAAGAACATGTTTTCTAATGGGATCGTGGGTAAAATCTCCGCTGGATTCGGTTTAATACATGATCACAATACTTTCACATTGGCTATTTGTGATTCGTGTTTGGAACAGAACAAGAAGCGAATAATCAACAAAAAGCGATACATGTGATGAATATATTCATTGATCTAAAGCAATTACACTTTAATGTTTATTATTGGGATACCAGAACATATATCAATTCAATTGAAAGAATATCTAACGCTGTGGATGATTATCACAATCATGTTGTTATCCCTTCTATTTTTGATTTTCGGTTATTCATGTATCTAGGATGACTTATTGGATCATAATTTCAGATTCGAAGTTGAAATCTGAGCTAGAATCTAAAGGTGTGGTTTTCGGGGAAAAGAAAAGAAACTTGTGTATGTACAAAGGTTGTAAAATCCCTGAAGATGTGAAAGAATTCATAGAGCCGTATTTTCAAACCGCAGAATGCATGTATGGGCCTGAAAAATGATTCCTTTGGATGATGAACTTTATGAGATGGTGACAAAATTTCTCGCGGCCTCTCTGTTCGAATACGGAGAGCTTGATAAAGGTTTGGATGATTTATTGCTCCTGTATTGCGATGTTTTTAATTTAATCAAGAATGATATAGATGCATCTTAAGAAGAAACATCGTAAGTTTTTTGAAGAAGCCAAGAGAGTGTCCAAATTGGCTACCGGACATTGGTGTCGTGTTGGGGCGTGTTTAAAGCATAAAGACAATATCATCGCATCCGCTTGCAATGAACAGTTGCTCAATGATCTGACTAAATTGTATAAATCCGAAGCCACTATTCATGCAGAGATCAATTGTATCATCAAAGTTCCCAATAAGAATATCCTGAAACACTGTGATATTTTTATTTACAGGGAATTGCGGGATGGTTCTTTGGCTATGTCTCGTCCTTGTAAATTCTGCATAAGATGCCTTAAGTCTTTTGGGATAAATAAGATTCATTACACGAGTCCCGAAGGATATCATTACGAAGAATTAGAATGAAGAAATGCTCATGTGAATTTTGGGATATCGCAAGTCTTAATATCTTGTTTTTACAGGGGGGATGTTTGGAATGGGA
>JAHEYM010000278.1 GCA_023251595.1 Bacteroidota bacterium | reverse complement strand
TCCGATTTTATCCGTCTTTTCATTTTAGGAATTCCGTTATCAATCATGGATTGCAGTGCCATGCTGCTGGTGAAGCGTTCGTCGTAACGATCGATTTGGATGTTGGGGAAGTTTTGAATTAGCAATTTGACGAATTGATTGACAGCATTTGAAATTTGAGAAGGAAGATTCGCCATCGTTTTTGGGTCACCGACGACTATACAGCTCACAAGTTCTTTCGAAATATAATCTTTCAGAAACACCATCAATTCCTTTGTAGCTATAGTGGTTAAGGGTGTCGCAATCAGCTGCATTTCATCTGTAACCGCAATCCCTGTTCGTTTGCTGCCATAATCGAGTGCCACAATTCTTGTCATTTCTGCAAAGTTAAGAAATTTTACGGAAATTCAGTATAAGAAGCCGAACAGCCAGATGGGGATTTTGTTTTTGTAGCCGGTCTCAATGTCGTCAGAAACGATATAAGAATCGGGCACATTGGCAATCTGTTTATAGGTTTTGTTTTTACCTCCGACTTCGAAACAATACTTTTCATTCACCAAAAAATCTCCTTGTTTTGCTGTTTCTATTTTGTGTTTAAAAGCGAGCTGATTCACGAAGAACGTTTCTCTTAAGTTGCCTTTATTTGCTATTTCCTCGTTGAAAACGTAAAAATGATTCGGGTGATGAAGATAAATCATTTCCGGTTTTGAAATGCTGCTAAGACTTTTACCTTCCGCAAAGAGCGATTTAATTATTTCAGCATCATTTAGATAATTCGTATGACCGACTGCCATGAAAGTCCGATGTTGGATGCCAACGCCGTTATATTAGGTTTGAACGGAATATTATTACTTAATACATTTAAAAATCGTTTTAATTTATTTATGTACTGTGTGTCAATTTTGACTATCATGGGCATATCTGTTTCGATGATTTGATTGATCGTGTTTGATAATTTCATCGAATAGTTTTCAATGTTTTCAAGGTAGTACGGATAATATCCATAACGTAAATAATTTGTGAAATACTGAAATGGTTTTATTTGCCCGATAATTTTCGCAGCGTATTTTTCATGATTTTTAAGAATATCTTTAAGTGTATATATTTCAAATTGTTTTCCTGTTTCAATCTGCAAAAATTCTCTGAAAGACAACCCCTGCATTCGATATATTACTGCACGTCGGCTTAAATCTGCATTTCCCTTCAACAAATCGAGTATGGAAGAACCGGTAAACACGATTGATAATTCCGGAAAACTATCATACATATTCTTTAGTTCCTGTGACCAGTTTGCGTATTTGTGGATTTCATCAATAAACAAGTGTTTGCCTCCTGTTTTTTCAAAAGCTTCTGCCAGTTCAATCAGCGATTTGTACGGATAAGCAACGTCGTCCAAACTTACATAAAGGCATGTCCTGTCGCCATCAAAACTCTCCTTAATATGTTGGAGCATTGCTGTAGTCTTCCCGACGCCTCTGGCACCTTTAATACCAATCAATCGCTCGTTCCATTGAATATCATCCAACAAACCGCTCCGAAATTTGGTCTTTAACCGGTTCAGCCGTTTATCGTGTTTATTAAAGAGTTGTTCGATCATGATTTATTCGGTTTTATAACGCAAAGTTAATTCTTTTGTTTTAAAATATCATTCAAAGATAATAAAAAACTATAATAATATCATGTATAGATTATTAAAAAAGTAAAAAACATCATATTTATATTATAAAAATGATTATAAGTATCATCTGAACATTATAAAATAATATTCACTCTTAATTCCTAATTCCTAATTATTTTCACATCGCCTCCCCATTTCAACACTAAACTTCACCGAAAACATTCTTTTTTCACCATACCCCCCACATTTTTAAGGGTGTTGATAAAAAAAATTGTAGTTTTTATACAAATCAGCTAAAACTTGCCTTACTTTTGCACCGAAATAACCAAAATCTCATGGCTAACTTACGTTTTACGGTGCTCGAAAAAATGATGGATCGCGCGCCGATCGCGGTGAAAGCTCCCAGTAGCAAGGTTTCTGACTATTATGGCATCAATGTATTCGACAAGGATACGATGCAAAAATTTCTCTCAAAGGAAGCTTATGCGGGTGTGATGACCGCCATCGAGAGCGGAAGTAAGATCGAAAGGAAAGTGGCGGAACAGGTAGCCAGTTCAATGAAAGCATGGGCTACCGGAAAAGGAGCCACTCATTATACACATTGGTTTCAACCCTTAACAGGAACAACCGCCGAAAAACACGATGCCTTTTTCGACCTCGCAGATGGTTCTAAGGCAATAGAAAATTTTTCCGGAAGTGCGCTTGTACAACAGGAACCTGATGCGTCCAGTTTTCCAAGTGGCGGTATTCGTAATACGTTTGAAGCGCGTGGTTATACCGCATGGGACCCATCTTCACCTGCTTTCATCATGGAAAGTGCAGCGGGAATGACCCTTTGTATTCCTACAATTTTTGTTTCATATACAGGCGAAACACTTGATTATAAAGCTCCTTTATTAAAAGCCCTCCATGCTCTCGATCTTGCTGCGGTTCCGGTTTGTCAGTATTTCGATAAAAATGTGACCAGAGTAAACGCGACACTTGGAATTGAACAAGAATATTTTTTGGTGGATATGGGATTATTCAACGCCCGTCCCGATTTGGTAATGACCGGAAGAACTTTATTTGGCCACGAACCGGCGAAGGGACAACAGTTGGAAGATCATTATTTTGGAACGATTCCGGAGCGTGCGTATGCGTTTATGGTGGATTTTGAAATCGAAGCTTTCAAACTGGGTATACCTTTAAAGACAAGACATAACGAAGTAGCACCAAGTCAATTTGAATGTGCACCTGTATTCGAGGAAATCAATCTGGCAGTAGATCATAATCAATTGCTGATGGACGTGATGGACAAAGTTGCACGCAGACATCACCTGAAAGTTTTACTTCACGAAAAACCTTATGCCGGCATTAACGGTTCGGGAAAACATAACAACTGGTCGCTCATTACCAACACAGGTAAAAATTTACTTTCACCAGGAAATACCCCAAAAACAAATCTGAGTTTCCTGACATTTTTTATCAACATAATAAAAGCGGTAAAAGACAATGCAGACCTGCTCCGGGCAAGTATCGCCTCGGCAGGGAACGACCACAGATTAGGTGCAAATGAAGCGCCTCCTGCGATTATGTCAATTTTCATCGGTTCTCAGTTGACACAGGTCTTGGATGAAATCGAAAAGAAGGTCACCAAAGAAAAAATGACACCGGAGCAAAAAACGGAACTAAAACTTAACATCGGTAAAATTCCTGAAATTCTGCGCGATAATACTGATAGAAACCGAACTTCACCGTTCGCTTTCACCGGAAATAAATTCGAGTTCAGAGCGGTTGGTTCATGGGCGAACAGTTCTTCTGCAATGGTCGTTCTCAATACAATCGTGGCAAACCAACTCGCTCTTTTTGTGAAGGAAGTAGAAGCTATTTCTGCAAAGGATGTGAAGAAAGACGAAGCCATTTTAAGAGTCCTCAGATCATACATCGTCGATTCTAAAAAGATCAGATTCGAAGGGAACGGGTATAGTGAAGAATGGGTAAAAGAAGCCGCCAAACGTGGACTTTCGAATATCAAAACCACTCCACCCGCATTGGATGTTTATGTCACTAAAAAGTCGAAGGAATTATTTTCTGCGATGTCGGTTTTCAGTGAAAGAGAACTTGAAGCAAGACATGAGATTTTACTTGAAACCTATACCAAAAAAATACAGATAGAATCGCGTATGATGGGTGATCTGGCGATCAATCATATTCTTCCTGCTTCAATTAAGTATCAATCGATTTTGGTGAATAATGTCCAGGGAATGGCGGCTATCGGAATGAAAAAAGAAGCGCTCGAAACACAGAAGGAGATGGTTTCTGAGATTTCAGAACATATTTCGGTGATCAGAAAAGAGGTTGCAGGAATGATTGAAGCCCGTAAAAAAGCGAATACGCTTGAGCAAGCACATGATAAAGCAAATGCGTATTGCAACAAGGTTTTTCCCTACTTTGAAAAAATCAGGAATCATGTCGATAAATTGGAGATGATCATCGATGATGAACTTTGGCCTTTGCCGAAGTACCGCGAACTACTCTTTTTGAAATAAAATATTCCCCTCGTTAGGCTTCACCATCGGGCAAAAGTTACGTTCAGCAACCCAAATCTGCTTACCAAGATAAATTTATTTTGATCTTTTGGGGAGTTTCTGCAAACTAATTGTCTGATTATTAGGCAATTGAATCATTTTTAAAAAGAAATTAGGAAAGTTCAAACTTCTGCACATTTTGAACTTTCGAAAATATTTTGTTCTTTTGCCTTCACTCAATCCACACCGATCCATAAAACCAAACTACCTATGAGATTGAAAATTAGCATTTTCCTATCTTTCTTATTCCTTTCAATTCACACAATTAATGCTCAGGACGAGCCTTCATCCACAAAAGATGCCGTAGCTGCATTCGATAAGGGAGAATATTTCGATGCGCAACAACTTTACAAAAAGGCATTCGGAAAGGAAAAGAATAAAGCTGTTAAAGCTGAGATTCTTTTCAAAATTGCTGAATGCTGGCGTTTTCTGAATGATGTGAAACAGCAAATTCCTGCTTACGACAAAGCCGTGAAAGCGAAATATCCCGATCCGATCGCGATCTATTATCTCGGTATGGCTCAAAAGATGTCTGCTCAGTATGCCGCTGCCATTGCCACATTCAACCAATACAAGGCCGCCAATCCGAGCGACAAAAAGATCGATGATGTCATCAAATCGTGTCAGTTATCTGACGACTGGATGAAGCATCCAACACGTTACAAAGTAAATAATGAAGCAGTATTCAATACAAAATTTGCTGATTTTGCTGCAAGTTACGGAAAGAAGGATTACAAAACGTTGCTTTTCACCTCTTCAAGAGAGGAAGCGATGGGAAGCTCGAATGACCCTATCTCAGGAAACAAATTCACTGATCTTTTTGAAACCACTTTGGATAAAAAAGGAAAATGGTCTTCTGCAAAACCGATCTCACCTCCTGTTAATTCACCGGCAAATGAGGGTACTTCCTGTTTTGATCGCAAAGGTGTAGAGATGTATTTTACACGTTGTTCTCAGGAAAGAAATAAAATCGTCAGATGTAAAATTTATTCAACAAAAAGAAGAGGAACCTCTTGGGAAGATCCGGTCTTGTTACCTTTCTGTACTACTGATAGCGCAACTTTCGGACAACCAAGTTTGTCTCCTGACGAAACACATTTATACTTTAGTTCAAACTTAGATGGTGGTTATGGTGGGTTGGATATCTGGGTATCCACACACGACAAATCCAAAAAGACATGGAGTGATCCTGTAAATCTTGGTGCATCTGTTAATACCGACGGCGATGAAATGTATCCTTTTATGCATGCCGATGGAACGCTATATTTCTCTTCCGATGGTCATCTCGGAATGGGTTGTCTTGATATCTACAGTTCGAAATATGATGGCAAAAATTGGGGTGAAGCTGTAAATATGCAGTATCCTATTAACTCAGCTTCCGACGATTTTGCTATAATTTTTCAGGACAATGAAGAAAAAGGATATCTGAGTTCAAACAGAGATGGAGGTCGTGGTGGTGATGATATCTGGTCATTCTACAAGCCACCGCTGATCTTTACACTTAAAGGCGTCGCGAGGGATATTGATACCAAAAAAGTTCTTGCCGATGTGAAAATTTCATTGGTTGGTAGTAACGGAACTTCATTTAGTGTAATGACTGATAGATCGGGTGGCTATTTCTTTGACAGTGCTCAAATCAAACAAAACAC
>JAHEYM010000277.1 GCA_023251595.1 Bacteroidota bacterium | reverse complement strand
CATCACTTCAGCTGGAATATCTCTAAAAGAATTAATTTCTCCTGGTTTGAGACAGTTCTTTGGCAAGCCAAAGACAGCACCGGAACAAGGGGATATGATATCAGTTATCTAAACCCGATCATATTTTATCGTCCCGTTGAAGAATCAATGGATTCACCTGATAATGTAATTCTTGGATTTGGGTTGAAAGGAAAAGTGAATGACCATCATTCTTTATATACTCAAATAATTCTTGATGAATTTTTATTGAAGGAAATACGTGCAGGACGTGGTTGGTGGGGAAATAAACAGGGATTGCAAATTGGCGGAAAAAGTTTCGATCTGTTCGGCATAAAAAAATTGGATGTTCAGGCGGAATATAATTATGTCAGACCGTTTACCTATTCACATCTCACCGCCATGGGAAGCTACTCTCACTATAATCAAGCTCTCGCACATCCTGAAGGTGCTAACTTCAACGAAATAGTTGCAATAGCCTCTTACAGATATAAAAGATTTTTTGTGGAAGGGAAAATTATCCAAATAAAAGTCGGGACAGATACAGCCGGTTATAATTATGGGCAGGATATATTCAAACCTTATCTCACATACACCCGCGAATATTTTAATTATGTAGGACAGGGTTTGAAGAACAATATTTCTTTTATGGAATGTCGTGCCGCCTGGCTTATCAATCCGGCAACCAACATGAAGCTCGAAGGTGGCGTGACACTCAGACTGAATAAGAACACACTTTCTGATTCAAAGTCAACTTATTTCTGGATAGGATTAAAAACCTCATTATCAAACCATTACAACGATTTTTAGACTTCCTTATCACTTCATTTCTATGGTTGCATTTTTTTTTCTATTTTTGCGCCTCCCGAAATAGCGGTGATGTAGCTCAGTTGGTAGAGCAAAGGACTGAAAATCCTTGTGTCAGTGGTTCGATTCCACTCATCACCACAAAAAACTGCTTCGATGTCTAAGGTTACTAAACCAACTCGTTACCAATCTGTATTGCTAGTTGATGACAACGATATCGATAACTTCATCAATGAACGGATTATTCTGTCCTTTGATTTTTCAAGTACTGTCATCGTTCGTACATCTGGTCTAAGCGCACTTCAATACTTGAGGGAATTCCTGCAGAAACCGGAAAAACTTCCACAAATTATTTTTCTGGATCTGAATATGCCGATCATGGACGGATTCCAGTTTTTGGAAGAGTTTGATTTAATTGTCCAGAATTATCCCGTGGTTAAGGAAAAATGCAGGGTGATTGTGCTTTCTTCTTCTATGAGTCCCGATGATATAAATAGGGCTTCCATAAATCCCTATGTCCACAAATATATCAACAAACCATTAACTGAATCGTACCTCGAGGCGATTAATCTTTAGTTGGTCTTAAGTGGGTTTGCCATCCTGTGCAACAATTTATCATCAAGATGGATATACGGTAGAATTTGCCTGCTTCCATTATTTGCATGAGAAAATTCATCCCAGACTTTTGTGATCTTTTTAACTTTTGTTCTGAGATCGGAAGTTTTCATCGCAGTTTTCAAAACTTTTAGAAAAAGATGGGCATTCTCATAATCTTCTTTCAGATCCTGCAGCAATCGTTTTGTACTCTGAATAATTTGTTGACAAAGAGTTTCATCACCCAATATGCAATACTGTAAAGCCTGAAATAATCTGCATTCAATATCCGCATGAGGATAAGCCCTGAGAGATAATTTATTGCGAATATCATTCATTCCTTTTGCTGCAATTGAATAATCTCCTTCATAAAACTTAATAGTGAGAAGGAAGAGATTCGCATTCACATAATGATAAACTTCGTTTTCCTGAATTTCCAGATTCGACTCTAATTCGGAATTCATTTCGAGCAGATCTTTTAAATCCCGATCAACTAAATATTTGCAGAGTTTAGTTTGAAGAAACTGAACGGTGAAAAAATTCATTATGTGTTTCTGCAAGATCTGAGGCAATAATGCATTAGCTTTCTCGAAATGATAATAACTTTTTGAAATTGAATTCGAGCGCTGATAATATTCGAAATACATGAAGTGAACCAGGATCTGATAATTTTGATAAAATATATCCAGATCATATTTAAAGAAAGTTTGTTTTACTTCCTCAATAATTCTCTCGACATCAGCCCTCGAAGTCTGCAATTCTTCAACGGTGCTAAATGTACACATATAATAAATTCTGACAATACTTTGAATGACAAACAAACGGTGCGATTTATAAAGCTCCCCGATGTTAAATAATTCCCGTCTTATATTGTCAAGCCTATCGAGATCTTCTTCTCTTCGCGTTAATCGATAAATCCCCAAACCCTTGATAAATTGGTATAGCAAATCCTCAGCTTTTGAAACGGCCAGGGAAAAAGCAACATGACGTTCATAAAGTTTGGAATAATGCTCAGCTTCTTCGTCAAATAAGTGCAGTATCGCCAGCGTCTTGTACATGATGATTAATTCATTCGACAAGTCATATTCGATGAGCTGCTTCTCTAGTTCTTTAAGTACTTTTATCGAAACAAATTTATTCGAATCAAAGATGCTTGCTCCAACATTCGCAACCTTTTCTTTCAGCTCATTTATTGGCTTTTGGGATAGCGCGGTGGCCACTTTATGAACCAATCTCGATTTCAGTGTATAATATGTACTGGAATTCACATCAAGTAATTCCATCATCTCGCTGTCAGTGAGATCTTTAATTCTTGCTGTAGACAACACCTGATAAGGCTTACTCTTCTTGTCAACTCCTATACTTTCCAGAAGATTATGATATTCTTCCGCATTGAGTTTTTTGATTATTTTGTTGAGTTTATCCATGGTTGAAGCGGGATTTGAGATTCAGGTGGAAGGAGTTTAGCTCTCCTCCCGGAATTTAAAAATACTCATTAATAATTCTCGTTTTTAAGACATCTTACCCCTTTCTTCAACACATTGTTTTCTCAGGCAAAATCCGGTGTGTGGTCCCGAAATGCACATTTGGCTTGAAGTTAACCTGAGAGTTGGGTTCTAAACCGAGTGTTTATTAACAATATTGGAACAAAATCTTACATCTGAGATAAGCGATGACCTGTCAAAAAAATCTGAATCCGAAACTGTCGTAAAATTGTAACATCAATTTGTTACACCTCATTCAACCGTTTTACCATGGGCAACTTTACGAAAAGAAAGATAAATGCAATTCCGCTCCGTCGCGAAATCCTCGACTTTAGTTCGGTCTCTCACCGAATTCACTGTTCGGAACCTAAGCCGAATCCTATTCCTGTTATTCCGGGTCAAATTGTCTTCCCTCAGATTATTTTGAATTGATCATATATAATAAAGATGTACCTCCATATTCACAACATTTAATTTAGAGTAAAACGATGAGAAAGTTATACGTTTTTTTAAAAAAACACAAGTCGCTTTTCATTAAACTCTCAGCGATTATTATCGTAGGTTTGATGACAGTATTATCGATGAAAGCCCAAAATCCCGTGGCTTCCTTTACAAGTAATGCAACTTCGGGTTGTGTTCCTCTTACGGTTGATTTTATTAATACCTCAACCAACATCAACCCGCAAAATGCAACATGGTTTTGGGATTTTGGAAATGGAAATACATCCACAGCAATGAGTCCTGCAAATGTATATGTATCAACCGGGACATTTACAGTCTCTCTGACTGCCACCAACACAATCACAGGTGCTCAAAATACAGTAACCATGGCGGGATTGGTTCATGTATCACCGAACCCGGTTGCAGATTTCCATGCAACAACAACTACTGCGTGTCTTTCCGGTAATAATTTTTCGTTCATTAATACTTCTACAAATGCCACAACATATATTTGGGATTTTGGTGATGGTATCACTGTTACGACCGCAAATCCCACGCATCATTACTCAGGTTCCGGTACATATACAGTTACACTTGTTGCTTCAAATTTTGCATGTACGGACACGCGGATTCAGGCAGCATACATAAATGTAGTCGGTGGTTCCACACCTGCCTTCACAACTAATACACAGGGGTCCTGTTCGCTTTCTACATTGTTTAATTTCACCAATACAACGCCGAATTCTATAAACAGTATTTGGTACTTCGGCGATGGCGCAACTTCAAATACATTTAACTCACAGCATACGTATTCTACTTACGGCTCTTTTAATATTACACTAATTTCAACGTCAACCACTGGTTGTATCGATACTCTTATCATCCCAAATTATATAAGTCTTACGCATCCTCCTGCTCCGGTAGTTACTTCAAGTATGGTGAATGGATGTTCTCCTCTGACTGTTAGTTTCACCGGTCAGTCGCCAACGGCCACAGCATGGATGTGGGATTTCGGAAATGGTACAACCGATACGGTGCAAAATCCTACATGTATATATACAGCCGCGAACGGGGGAGTTTTCACCATCACATTGACGATTACGGATATGAATGGTTGCACCGCCACCACTACAATGACCAATTATATAACAGTGTCCGGACTTCCAACTTCTACATTCACACCGAGTACAATGGTCGGATGCGGACCTTTGACGTTGAGTTTTGCGAATACAGCTATAGGATATGTCAGTTGTCTCTGGAATTTTGGTGATGGTTCAACGGATACCTCCGCGAACCCAACACACACATATATGCAAAATGGATTTTATCATCCTGTATTATATGTCACAAATGCAGCAGGATGTACACAATCATCTGCCGTTCCAGCACTTTCAGTGCATAATCCGACAGCAATTTTTAATACCACAACAAGTGTTGGTTGCGCGCCTTTGACCGTTCATTTCGTAAATACAAGCATTAATTCCAATAGCTGGTTTTGGGATTTTGGGGATGGAACAACTTCATCCAATATAGCTCCAAGTCATACCTATTGGACGGCCGGAAATTACACCGTAAAATTATATGCATATAATACGGGTTGTGTGGATTCACTCATTAGGTCCAACTATATACAAATATTGAATCCTACAATAAGTTATACACCGCCACCAACTGTCACTGCCTGTGCACCCCTAACTGTCAATTTTACAGACGCAACCACAGGAAGTATTTCCTGGTTATGGAATTTTGGAGATGGCGATACTTCTACCAATCAGAACTGCACACATACTTATTCAGCTCCCGGTTTTTATACGGTTTCCTGTACAACGCAGATGAATGGGGGTTGTATTAATACGATCAATCCGTTTAATACCTTCAGGATATTAGGCGCTGAAGCAAGATTCACTGTGGCTCAGGATTCCTGCCCACCATTTATTGCAACTTTCACAGATTCTTCAATTACTGATACTTCCGCTCATATTGTTTCCTGGTTGTGGAACTTCGGAGATGGCACCACTTCTGTTTTACAAAATCCGACGCATAATTATCAAAATGCAGGTTCGTATACGGTCTCGCTTACAATCACTACCTCCGACGGTTGTGTCAATTCTTCTGTGATGAATAACATTGTAAATTTTCTGCCGCTGGATGCAAATATTCTAATTAACGTAAATGGTAATTCATATCCGATGATTGTGGATTTCTTTGCAAACACAACCGGCGCAACCTCCTGGTTCTGGACTTTCGGAGATAGCACAAGTTCGACGGACGAAAATCCTATACATACGTATATGATTCCGGGATATTATCCTGTCACGCTCACAATTACAAATATTCTTAATTGCAGTACCACGTTTACCGAACTGCCCGATACTTCTACATCAATAGGTGGAAATATGATTCCTGACTCAACCGCCGGTGTAGTTACCTCAAATTATCTGCCTTCCCTGCAAACCGGATGCGCACCATTAACCGTGAATTTTGTAAATACCTG
>JAHEYM010000276.1 GCA_023251595.1 Bacteroidota bacterium | reverse complement strand
TATCGGTATAACTTTTCCCGGCTTTCAACATTCTCAAAATCGCTTCGTCTTTGTTCATAATGCAAAGATAGTGGTAGAAGTGGTGGTGGTAGTAGTGAGTTTTAGAAGGGTATTGGGGGACAAGGGGTTAGCGTGCTTGAGCACTGTAGTTAGTTCTATAAAAGCCTTCAGCCTGATAGAATTTCCATACAGTCAGTAATTTATAACTTGGAACTGACATGTAAATTTTATAGCTCTTGACGAACGGATTAATTTTTACCTCAATGAAATTAACACCGACTTGTTGCAATCACGCCAAAAATGGTTTTCAACAAAATAATGGGTTAAATACCGTCAGGCTTGATATTTAGCCTGTTAAAATTCGTTAATAAATCAATTATAATGGAAGTTACAAATGTAACAACTGTTGCTTATCTTTGTAAAAGCAAAACCGCCTCTCGTGCACAAGAGGCGGAGTTCAGATAAACATCCCAACAACCGATGTTGGCGTTCTTCTGGGTGATTAAAGAAGGAGACGAGTTGTTGTCTTTTACACTACAATTAAGATGCAATCGAAACTTGCATTTTAGCGGCTAATGAGACCGTCTTTATCCTCGTCAAATATTATGAGCCCTGCCATTTGGTGGGGCTTATGATTTCGAACCTGTTCGGCATTCTTTTGGCAAAGATAACTACCCAATTAGTGAGAATCTACATCTTTTTATTCACGATGTTAACAACGTTTTGAACAAACGTTGTTAAAAAAATTTATTTGTAGCTAATTGCTTGAGTTTAAAGCCATGACTTTAGCCTTACAAAATCCAGAAAACTTTGTGCAACAAATACTACCTTTGGGTTTTACAACTCCCCTCAAATTCATTCATTTACACAAATATATTTGGCACTATAGATCGGAATATCAAAAATGGCAAAAACTAACGACAAAGAAAAATCATTAGAGCAGTGGCTTTGGGATGCCGCTTGTACTATTCGAGGTCCGCAGGATGCAACCAGATTTAAAGATTACATTCTCCCTTTGGTCTTTACCAAAAGGTTGTGCGATGTATTTGATGATGAAGTAAACCGTGTTGCTGAGAAAGTAAAAAGTCGCACCCGTGCTTTTCAACTCATAGAGAAAGACCACAAGTTAGTTCGATTCTATTTGCCGCTCCGTGCGAAAAACTTAGAAAAAGACCATACTTGGGAAGTAGTTCGCTTGTTAAATGAAAGTGTAGGACAACAACTCACGGACATAATGCGGAGCATCGCTCGCGAAAACAAACCGTTAGATGGAATCATCAACCGGATTGATTTTAATGCAACCACTCACGGACAGCGAGATATTGATGATGATTCGATCAATCGCCTCATTACAAAAATTTCGGAAAAAAGATTAGGACTGCACGATGTGGAACCCGATATCGTTGGCAGAAGCTACGAATACCTAATTCGGAAGTTTGCAGAAGGTGGTGGTCAATCTGCCGGAGAGTTTTACTCGCCAATGGAAGTAGGTATGATTATGGCTCGAATACTTAACCCTCAACCGGGAATGGAAGCGTATGACCCGAACACCGGAAGCGCGGGATTGTTGATTAAAATGCAGTTGGTATTGCAGGAAAAAATGCGACATAGCGCCACAAAAAAATATGCTCCACTTAAACTTTTTGGACAGGAGTTCAACCCTGCTACTTGGGCAATGGCAAATATGAACATGGTCATTCACGACATGGAAGGACAAATTGCACTTGGCAACACGATGACCTCTCCAAACAATTTTGGTATTAAAGGTAATGCTCTTAAAAAGTTTGACCTCGTTACCGCAAACCCTATGTGGAATCAGGACAGCTTTAGTAAATCGACTTATGATAACGATGAACTCAACCGATTCGGTCATACACACCCCAATGGTCAAGTTGTTGACTCTCCACCTTCAGGTACTGCAGATTGGGCTTGGGCACAACACATTTTAGCGAGCATGAAAGAAAATGGCAGAGCTGCAATTATTTTAGACACGGGTGCGGTGAGTCGGGGTAGTGGAAGCACGAGCAAGAGCGCAGAGAAAGATATCCGTAAATGGTTTATTGAAAAAGATTTAATTGAAGGAGTTATTTATCTGCCAGATAATCTATTCTATAATACTTCGGCACCGGGAATTATTCTTTTTTTAAACAAGGCTAAATCCAGAACTGAAAAGGCAGGTAAAATATTTATGCTCAATGCGACCCGTCATTTTATTAAGGGCAATCCAAAAAATTATATTGATGATGTAAGTGCTGATCAAATAGTAAATGCTTTCAGCAAATGGAAAGAAACGGAAAAGCTTTGTCGCATAGTGGATCTTGTAGAAATTGAAAAACATGATTTTAATCTAAGCCCAAATCGATATATACACACCGCTGATGATGTAATGCACCGTGATATTGGAGAATTGGTTTCCGAACTCCGTGATCTCGAAGAAGAAGCGCACCTAATTGATGGAGACCTTTATGCAGCATTAAACAAAATGAGTTTCTAAATGATGAATAATATACGTACACACATAAAAACTGAAATAGGATTAATGCCGACTGACTGGAAGATTACTTCAATAGGCAGCGAATTTGATATTCAGCAAGGCAAACAAGTTTCCGTAAAAACAAGAGCAGGTGAGAATCAAAAGCCATTTCTACGTACGGCGAATTTATTTTGGAACAGGATAGATCTATCAGTCCTTGATAAGATGAATTTCAACGCAGCAGAAGAACTGAGAATGAAAATAAAGGTCAATGATATTTTCGTATGTGAAGGTGGTGACATCGGTAGAACCGCTTTAGTTAAAAATGAATTAGGCGATATTTACTACCAAAACCATTTACATCGCTTGCGCATCAAAGACAATTCGACAAACCCATTATTTTTCGTTTTCTGGATGATGTATTGCTGGCAGTTCACCGAATATTATAGCGGTGCTGGAAACAAAACAACTATCCCAAATTTATCTCAATCAAGATTAAAGGCATTGCTTTTTCCTAAACCTGAAAAGTCAGAGCAGGATGCCATAACTGACATACTTTCCGTCATTCAATCTGCCATTCAAAAGCAAGAACAAATCATAAAAACGACCTCCGAATTGAAAAATGCTTTGATGAAAAAAGTTTTCACTGAAGGTGTGAAAAAAGAACGACTCAAAGAAACGGAAATAGGTTTGATTCCAGAAAGTTGGGAAGTGAAAAAGATTGGGGAAATTGCCACCGATTTTTTGGGGGGCGGTACTCCCTCAACATCGAAAGAAGAATATTGGAAAGGTAAAATACATTGGACTACAAGCAAAAGATTGAACGCGGAAAAGATATACTTACAAGATGGTGAAAAAAGAATTACTAAAGAAGCGGTTGAGAACAGTTCTACCAATATTGTTCCTAAAAACAACCTAATAGTTTCTACAAGGGTAACGGTCGGTAAAGTAGCTATTAATCTTATTGATATTGCAATCTCCCAAGATTTAACTGGCGTTCTAATTGATGAAAATAAATACAGCAAAGAATTTATTGCCTTTCAAATTCAAACAGAGAAGATTCAAAATATTTTTCAAGCACAAAAAAGAGGAGCGACGATAAAAGGTGTTACACGGGATGATTTAAAAGATATCCAGTTGAGTATGCCCAAAACAAAAATTCAACAAGAGACAGTCGCAAGACCTTTATTAATAATTGATAAAAAAATTACTTTACATCAAACAAAACAAATTATCCTTGAATCCCTTTTCCAATCATCGCTCCATCATCTCATGACAGGTAGCCTTCGTGTAAAAGACTCAGCTTTCAACTTAAAGAAGAAATTAGCTCAAATAGAAAACGTATAGACTATGAGTACATCAGATACTCCGGAAATAACCCCAAAACCTACGGAGCAACATTCCGTTCAAGACAGAATATTATTATATGCTACTCAAATAGGTTGGACATTAGTTACTCGTGCGGAGTCAGAGGAATTACGGGGTTTTGATAATACTGCACTAACAACAAAAGAGTGTGCCAAAAATGCTTCGTGGTTCTTTAACGATATATTATTTTCGAAAGTAAAAGAATTCAACCCCTCATTCGAATATACAAAAGAAGAATTAGTGCGTCCACTTTCAAGATTGTCGAATAGTATTTCAGGCAACCGAACCTTTCTTTCTTACATTCGGGGAGAAAAAACATTTCCTGTATCTGTAGAAAAAAGAGAAAGAAATCTTAAACTGATTGATTACACAAATCAAGGAGCAAACATTTATCAGGTTACAAAAGAATATTACGGAACTAACGGAACTTTTGCCAACCGAGAGGATATTGTTTTCCTTATCAATGGTATTCCAGTATTGGTAATTGAATGTAAGAACGCAACGAAAGATGAAGCGATAGCCATAGGAATTGACCAACTCCGTAGGTATCACAAAGAAACACCGGAGATGATGATACCTCAGCAGATTTTTACGGTAACGGAATCACTGGGCTTCTCATACGGAGTAACATGGAACCTAAGCCGTAGAAATCTTTTCAATTGGAAACATGAGGAAATTGGAAACCTTGAAGCAAAAACGAAAACATTCATTAATATACCGCAAATATTAATATTCCTGAAAAACTTTATCCTATTTGCTGAGAAGGATGAACAGTTGGAAAAATATATATTGAAACAACATCAAACCGAAGCCGTAGATTTGGTTGTTGACAGAGCGCAAGATGCAGAAAAACGAAGAGGGTTAATTTGGCACACGCAGGGAAGTGGAAAAACTTTTACGATCATTAAAGCCGCAGAAATTCTTTTCAAAGCTCCATCGGCAGAGAAGCCGACAATACTTTTGATGATTGACCGCAATGAATTACAAGATCAGATGATGCGGAACATAGAGTCATTGGGCATTCCATCAGTTACAAAAGCAGAATCTATTCGTGTTTTAAACAAACTACTGAAAAATGATTATCGCGGAATTATTGTCACGATGATACACAAATTCAGAGGAATGGATAAAGACATTAATGAACGAAAAAATATTTTTATTCTGATTGATGAAGCACACCGAACAACCGGAGGCGACTTAGGAACTTTCTTAATGGCAGCCATTCCAAACGCCTCGCTTATAGGTTTTACCGGAACGCCGGTCGATAAAATACAATATGGCAAAGGCACTTTCAAAATATTCGGCATCGATGACGCCAAAGGGTATCTACACAAATACTCAATTGCCGATTCTATAAAAGACGGAACAACATTACCCCTATTCTATGCGCTTGCACCAAATGAAATGAGAGTGCCGGCAGAACTATTGGAAAAAGAATTTTTTGCACTTGCGAAAGAAGAAGGTATTACTGATATTGAAGAATTAAATAAAATTTTAGAGAAAGCTGTTCGCACGAAAACCTTTTTAAAGGCAACACAGCGTGTAGAAGTTGTCGGGAAATATGTAGCAGAACACTTTCAGAAGAATGTGGAACCGATGGGTTACAAAGCGTTTTTGGTTGGTGTTGACCGTGAGGCATGTGCATTGTACAAACAGGAATTGGATAAACATCTTCCACCGGGATATTCAAAAGTTGTTTACACAGCAGGTGAAAATGATAGTATCGCGATGAAAGGTCACTACATGACTGAAGAACAGGAAAAACAAATCAGGAAAGACTTTGCCAATCTTGAAAAACAACCCAAGATTTTAATTGTTACAGAAAAATTACTCACGGGTTACGATGCACCTTGTCTTTACGCAATGTATCTTGATAAGCCCATGCGAGACCATACATTACTTCAAGCGATTGCACGGGTCAACAGACCATACGAGAATGAAGAAAAAGAGATGAAAAAACCGCACGGGTTCGTTTTGGATTTTATCGGGATTTTT
>JAHEYM010000275.1 GCA_023251595.1 Bacteroidota bacterium | reverse complement strand
AATTTGAAGAACCTAAATGAAAATTATTTCAGGGCATTAACGATAAAAGTGTTATTTTTAATAAACCAAACTTTTTTCAACTTTTAAAGTAATTTTCAATTATGAATATTTTCGACCGTCTCGGGAAAATTTATCTCGAGATTGACAACAGTTATGCGGGTATTGAAACACAATATTACAATCAGAGAAACAATATTGGTCATGGTGGTCTCAACCTTATTACCTTAGTAACACTGGAAACCCACTAAATTCTCAAACCTTATTACCTTATTTGAATTGAGATCAAACCTCAACAAAAAATGCAGATATGTCAATTGTTTTTGAAGCCATTACCATTGTAGAAAACGGAAGCGCATTCATTTTATAATCTAATATACCACAACAAATGAAAATAGAATATAATAATTTGTACACACATCTTATTCTGATCACCAAAAACAGATATCCGTTTATCGCGGAAAGTCAACGAATCAGAATAGAAAAATACATGACCGGAATCGTAACTAATAACGCCAGTAAATTGTACTCAATATACGCGAATCCGGAACATGTTCATCTTCTAATTTCGAAATCCCCGAAAATTTCTGAAGAGACACTAATAACTAGAATTGCTGATAGCTCGCAGAGTTTTATCAATGAACAGAAACTAAGCAAAGAATTATTTATATGGCAGGATTCTGCAGCTGCATTCTCTGTCTCAAAATCGGATATTGATAAAGTTTGCAGGTATATCCTGAATCAACCGGAACATCATAAAAAGATTACTTTTCAAAAGGAATATGATGATTTTATTAAATTTTATCAAAAAACTCTTCGGTGGGAATAAGGTAATAAGGTTGATGTTTGGTGAGCAAAAGCCCATGTTACTGAGGTAATAAGGTCGAAAGTTTGAGAAAAACAATAGTAATGACGATTGAAATCAGAGTAATGGTTTTTAAAGACGAACATGCCATGAAAACACAGCAGGGACACCCAACTTCAAAATAATAATGTAGCATTAATAGGGCTTACAGATTAATTTTTTGCCGGTTTTCAGATGACAGAGGAGGACAGGAAAGATAAAAAACGAATGGAACGGAAAAACCACACTTCAACTCAATCTGAAGGATGTGAGAGTGCCGGGGGAACTTTAAAGCAATCCAAAAATTCCTTTGTCTTTTGCAGAAATTGTAACCCGCTAGTTTCAGGTTTTTGATAATTGCGTTGCGCAGAGGTAGCGTTCGCCTGCGGAGAGGTAGCGTTCGCTTGCGAGAGGGTAGCGTTCGCTTGCGAGAGGGTAGCATTGAGCTGGAAGTGCCGTCGTTATTGAGAAGACAAAAATAACGCTGAATATTTACCCGAATATCCTACTTTTGCGCTCTCGATCAGAAGATTTCTTAATCTGGTGGGATTATCAGACAAATCGCATGAATGCAGATTATAAAGAAGTTTCGGTTTATTACGACAAGCTCTGGGCAGATCTTGAGAAACAAAATTTAACCAAGCCCAATTCGCGTCATTATACAATTTTAAAAAACCTGAAGCGTGCGGGATTGAAAAATGACTCCGTCGTTTTGGAAATTGGATGTGGGATTGGTACGCTGACAGCCCTCGTTGCCAAAAATATTTCTTCGGGTTTTATTGTCGCCGCAGATATTAGTCCCGAAACGATTGATTTTGATAAACATAAACACAGCTCATTTAAGAACATAGAATTTCTTGTGTCAGATATGACTAACTTTTCTCACACGAAGAAATTCGACTTTGTGGTTTTACCTGATGTTCTCGAACATATTCCTGCAGAAGCACATGGAAATATATTTAAAACTATCAGGACATTAATTCATGATAAATCGGTTGTCCTCATTAATATTCCTGATCCTCGTTGTCTGGAATGGTTTCATCAATACAAACCGGATATGTTACAGATCATTGATCAGCCTTTATATACAGATAAACTTTTAAGTGCAATTTATCCACACGGTTTTTATTTAGAAAGTCTCGAGAGTTATGCGCTCGGATATTATCAGCACGATTACCAATCACTTATTCTGCGACCGAATATTGCATTAAAAGAGATGGTTCAAAAAACCAAGATGGGACAGATTATCGCTAAATTCAAAGCACGGTTTTTATAAAAAATTGATGCTCTATTTCAAAACTGTAACAAATCCCGCAAGCGTTCTGTTTGTATTGCCTTCGGTAAGTATATACTCATAAACACCCGGTGGAACAATTGTATTTTTATATTTTCCGTCCCAAGGTTTGGAAAGGTCGGAGGATTCAAATAATTTTTCACCCCAACGATTGAAGATCATTAAATGGTAATCAGTACAAGCCGAAAATAATCGAATCGAGAAGTATTCATTATATGCATCTGCATTTGGACTGAAACAATTGGGAATAAATAAAGAATGCAAAACATCAAAATCGTGTTGAATGGTGAGGCTCATCGTATCGCTGCAAACCGTTCCGGGATTCGCAATAAGTGTAACGTGACTTTCTCCTGATGCACCGTATTGATGATTTGGTGAAGTTTCAGTTGAAGAATTTCCATCGCCAAAATCCCATGTGAAAGATGTACCTCCAGTAGATAGATTATTAAAAACAACATTAGATAAACAGCTATCAATAGAAAAAGAAAATAAAGCCGTGCCGGAATTATATATAGTTATATTCTGCTGAGTGGTATCAGTTCCGCACGAAGGGGAATAGACAATCAACCTCACCACGAACGTTCCATAAGAATTATAAACATGATTAGGTGTTTGAACATTACTAGTGTCTCCATCGCCGAAATTCCAATAATACGATTGACCACCTGTTGAAGTATTCGTGAAGAATATTGTTGAACCTAAACAGGGTAATCCGGAAAATGAAAATGCAGTAACAGGTAAATTTGCGATTGTCACATTCTGACTCGTTGTATCGCTACATGCACCTGCGTATGCGATGAGTGTTACGGTAAATGTACCGGTTGAAGTATATACATGATTTGGGGCTTGCAGATTACTCGTATCTCCATCTCCGAAATTCCAGTGATAAGAAAGACCTGAAGAAGTTGAATTGTTAAAGCTTAATACCTCACCTATACATGTAGGTCCTGCATAAGCAAATACAGCCAATGGTGAGGTTGTTATCTGCACACTTTGGGTAATAGTATCTATACAGTTACCCGAACTTGCAATCAAAGTGACCGTAAAAGTTCCGGAATAACTATATATATGACTTGGTGTTTGAATAAGACTGCTATCTCCATCACCGAAATACCAACGATAAGAAGTTGCCCCGGTCGACGAGTTGTTGAACACCAAAGTTGAGCCTGTACAAAGCGAACCGGAATAAGTAAAAGCAGCAATTGGTTGAGTGGTGATTGTCACATTTTGCGTCATTGTATCACTACACAAACCTGAACTCGCAATAAGGGTTATCGCGAAAATGCCGGCTGAGGTGTAAATGTGATTTGGCGTTTGGAGATTACTTGTATCTCCATCTCCGAAAGCCCAATGATAGACAACTGCTCCTGAGGAAGAATTCGTGAACTGAATTGTTTGACCGAGACACACAGATCCCGAAGAAGAGAATGCAGCAATTGGCGTTGTTGAAATTAGTATATTCTGTGAAACCGTATCCGTACAATTACCTGAATTCGCGATGAGAGTAACTGTATAATTTCCTGCTGAAATATATATGTGATTTGGCGTTTGAATCAAACTGCTGTCTCCATCACCAAAAAGCCAATGATAAGTGATAGCCCCTGTTGAATTGTTGTTGAATACCAGTGTAGATCCGGTACATGGAGAACCTGTGTATGTAAAGGCGGCTAATGGTAAACTGTTAATAGTTATATTTTGACTAATTGTGTCGCTGCAAAGACCGGAAATTGCGACAAGAGTGATCGTGAAGATACCATTTGAAGTATATATATGATTTGGAGCTTGAATATTACTCGTATCTCCATCACCAAAATTCCAATGGTAAATACTTGCACTTGAAGAAGAATTCGTGAACGAAATTGTTTGTCCGATACACGTGGGTCCGGCAAAAGAAAATGCGGAAATTGGTGTGGTTGAAATTGTTATATTTTGGGAGATTGTATCAGTACAATTTCCAGCACTTGCAATCAGTGTAACAGTATAACTTCCTGAAGAACTATATATATGTGTTGGTGTCTGAACCAGACTACTGTCTCCGTCGCCAAAATTCCAATGATACGTGGTGGCACTGGTCGATGAGTTATTGAATATAACTGCAGAGCCGGAACAAGTCGGACTCGAATATGAAAAAGCTGCAAGGGGTTGATTGTTAATCGTAATATTTTGGCTAATAGTATCACTGCAAATTCCTGATATCGCGATTAGCGATATCGTGAATGTACCCGTGGAGGTGAAAGTATGGGTGGGACTTTGAACGCTACTCGTATCGCCATCACCAAAATCCCAATAATATCCTGAAGCATTCAAGGATGTATTGATGAATGAAATAATTGAACCGAAACATTGTGAACCGGAGTAATTAAATGTTGCTTGAGCACCACTTGTGATTGAGATCGTTTGAAAGGTGGTGTCGCTACAGTTCCCTGAGTTGGCAATCAAAGTAACAGTGAATGTACCCGATGAAGAATAACCATGAACTGGATTGGTGGAAGTGTCCATCTGACTCCCATCACCAAAATCCCAAATATAATTACCCGTACCAGTTGAGGTATTCTGAAAAGCTACTTGTTGAAATTCACAAACCGTTGGCGGGCTCAAGAACCCTGCAACTGCAATATCTTGAATATTAACTACGGTAGTTGTGGTGTCGTAAGCACACCCATAAAATGAAGAGATCAAAGTTACCGTGAAACTACCGAAAGATAAATAAGTATGAGCAGGATTGGTTGCTGTGGATGTATCGCCATCTCCAAATGTCCAGAAATATGTATCAGCTCCTGTCGATTGGTTTGTGAAAGTTATCGGCGTTCCAGTGCAGGTGCTCAGTGGGTTCGCGGCGAACTGAGAATTCACAACAGGCGACAATTCATAGAACGTCTTCACCGGAGAATAAAAGGATGTCGTCCATCCGGTACCTATGTAACCCTTACACCCGATAGAAAATCCAATTGCGTGATAAAGTGGCGCACCAGTATAAGCCGGTTCTGCGGTCCAGTTATTTGTTGCCGGTGAATATGCCCACATATCAGTATATTCAATCGCGCCATCTCCCGTTCCTACAAAACCTAAACTTCCCAAAACAAAACAAGATGCACCATATCTCGCCGCACCGGGATAATTTGCTCTTTGCGTCCATGAGTTGCCTACGGGATCGTATTCCCAAAGATCATTATAATTTACCCCATGATTTCCTGTGGAAATATATCCTTTATTTCCAATCGCGAAGCCAACGGCTGACTGACGGATACCACCGCCAAAATTCGCTAACTGAAGCCAGGAATCTGTCGCCGGATCATATCTCCAAAAATCAGAATAGTAAGCACCTGACCATCCTGTCCCCAAATAACCATACGCGCCGATGCTGAAAGTTGAAATTGTATATCGCCCGCTGCCAGGGAAATTTGCAATGGGACTCCATGAATTCGCTATAGGATCAAATTTCCAAAAATCTAAAGGAAACGTATATGCAGGATAAATTGCATCGCATCCCAATCCAACATAACCAAAATTGCCAACCGTAAATCCCGCAGCACCATATCGTGGAGTGCCGGGAAAATTCGCTTTCTGTGTCCACGTGTTTAAGGTAGGGTCATATTCCCACATATCCGTGAGATTTACCGTACCATTCCAACCGGTTCCTATGTAGCCTTTTCCATTGATATTGACACCAACAGGACATAATCGACCTGTCGCACTACAATT